>CALAUK010000073.1 GCA_937892135.1 uncultured Clostridia bacterium
CCTTATCCGTTCGGTTGAGGTAAAGGACAAAAAAATTGTTGCAAACGGACACACGGCGGCTGCGATTTTGGGCGAAAGAGTTTCCACGAAGGTTATTGATAACCAAAACGGGGAAGAAGCCATGAGAGGGCTTGTTTCCGAAATGGCGGCTATTACCAAGAATTCGCTTATTGAATCAATGAGCCTGATTGAAAACTACGATGACGAAAAGGCAGAAGCAGTCCTTAAGAGCGAGGATGAAATCGATATTTTTGAGGACAAAATCAGTTCTTACCTTCTCCAGATTTCCGAGCAGGAACTCTCGCAAAAGGATAGCCGCGAGGTTTCACAGCTTCTCCATGTTGTAGGCGATGTTGAAAGAATTTCCGACCACTCGGTAAATATTTTATCAGCAGCAAAAGAAGTGTACACAAAGAAGGTTGGATTCTCTCCCGAAGCACAGCGCGAACTTTCCGTTATGGGTAATGCAGTGCGCGAAATTCTTTCCCTTGCAACAGAGGCGCTTGTTAATGAGGACCTTAATCTTGCTAAAAAGGTTGAACCTCTTGAACAGATTATTGACAAATTAAAGCATAAGATAAAGAGCAACCATGTTGAAAGACTTCGTCAGGGCGAATGTACTATTGAACTTGGCTTCATACTTTCCGATATACTCAACAACTACGAAAGAGTTGCGGACCACTGTTCAAATATCGCTATGTGCCTTCTCGAAATTGACAACAATTCCTTCCAGACACATGAATACCTTACTAACGTTAAGGAAACAGGCGCAAACGAATTCTTCGAACACTACGATATGTATAAAAAGCGCTATACAATATAATGAAACAATTAAGCCGACGGGGATTTCCCGTCGGCTTATTTTATCACCTTTGGTGTAACCAAAAGCGAGTAATCCGAACTCTGATTTTTAGAGGCGGATTTCCGCTTTCGATGTGTTAAAATACTCGGTAATCCGTCAGGATTACCTGCGTTTTTGCCTTCCGCAATCAAAAATCTGCTCTCTAAAAATTCCATTGACCTCAAACGGATGAATTTTTGAGGAGATTTTGGTGCGAAGAACGCAGAAAGGCTGACGCCTTACAAGGACGACAAGCCGAAAGATGCCGAAATTTCGCCGTTTAAGGCAGGTTCGGACTATTCTCTTTTGGTTATATAAGAGGTTTTCCCTATGAAACAAAAAAGATTAGTTACAATTCAGGATTTATCGTGCTTTGGAAAGTGCTCTATTACTGTAGCTCTTCCCGTTATATCAGCACTGGGTGTAGAAACAGTTGTGCTTCCTACCGCCGTTTTATCGACACATACGGGCGAGTTCAAAAACTACACATTCCACCCTCTTCATGATGAGTTTCGCGGTATATGTGAGCATTGGGCAAGTCTTAAAATTGAGTTTGATGCAATATATGTCGGTTATATCGGCTCGCCAGAGCTTATTGATGCGGTGAGTGATTTTATCGATAAGTTCAAAAAAGATGATACCATTGTTTTCATCGACCCCGTTATGGCGGACAACGGAAATTTCTATTCGGGGCTTGATGGCGAATATGCTAAAAAGCTTGCCACTCTTTGCAAAAAGGCTGATATTATCTCCCCGAATATGACAGAGGCGATGATTCTTTCGGGAAACAGTCCCAAAAATTATAAAGACGCAAAAAATCTTGAGATAATCTCAAAAAGCCTTTCCAATCTGTGCGACAAAGTTATTATCACAGGCGTGCATAGTGAAAATACGATTTCAACGGTTGCCTACGAAAAAGGCACAGATACACTTTTTTCTGCCGAAAAACCTCTCTATGACGGGGTTTTCTACGGGGCAGGAGACCTTTTTGCAAGTGCTTTTATAGGTAAATTTCTCTGTGGCGCGTCACTTTCCGAGGCCACAAAAAGTGCATCGGATTTTGTAAACAACTGCATTCTGAACACTCTTGACGAGCGCGAAAAATACTGGTACGGGCTCAAATTTGAACAAAGCCTTGGACTTCTTATCAACAAATAGTAAAAAAGGGTTCCCTACCTACTACAATTTGTATATTTTTCATAGTTTTTACAAATTCCGTCAATAAACCTTTGTTAATATGCACATTGAAAAATTTTATATTTTATGCTATCATTATTGACGATGGTTGAAAATATTTTTTGGCTTAATTTTGAATGGTGGTATAAAAATGGAATCTCACGATATTGAATTTGTTTATAAATGCGTTGAAAACTACGGACTTTTGCCCGTTCTCTCACAGGTTTTCCCGACAATCAGGGTTATTATCCCCCTCTCCTCACAGACTTGCTCTGTATCCATTAAAGATATGGACCTTTCTGTAAGGTCGTACAACGCACTTATGGCACACGGCATAAAGGACATTGGCTCGCTTGTTGACCTTCTTAATTCAAAGAAGCTCCGCGATGTGAGGAATTTAGGTGCAAAAAGCACAAAGGAAATTCAGTTAAGAGCTCTTGAGTACAGCTACGATGCACTCAATGAAAAGGATAAAAAGAGTTTCCTTGAAGAGCTTTTGAATACCAACTGCGCATAATTACATACTCGACTTGCAAATGGATTGTCTTTTAAGACAATCCGTTTTTTTTGTGCAAAATATATCAAAAAATTTTACAAACAAGGTAGCAAAAGCATTTATTATATGTTAGAATTAACTTGTAATAAATATAAAGGAGAAAGTGCTATGTATTTAATACCTACACCTCAAAAAGTGACAGAAAAAAACGAACTACTAAAAAAGCATACAATTAAGCTTTCAAACGAGCTTTCAGATTCACGTCTCCTGAAAGCAGTAAACAAGCTCTCTTTAGATGATGACGGCATTCCGCTTTTTATTACATATAAGGACACTAACGAGGAAGGATACCGCCTTTATGTATCTAACGAAGAAATCAAAATAGAGGGCGATGGTATAAACGGTGCTTTCTATGCAATCCAGACTCTTTGCCAGATTTTTGAAAACGATGAAATTTGCTGTGTGGAAATTGAAGACAAGCCGAAAAACAAGATTCGCGGCTTTTATCACGATGTGACACGCGGCAAAGTTCCTACTGTTGAAACTTTGAAGTGGCTTGTTGACCAGATTGTGTACTACAAACTTAACACCATGTACCTTTATATGGAACACGCTTATCCTTTCAAAGAACATTATGGCACGCTTGACGAATCGTGCTGTCTGATGCCCGAAACGATAAAGGAGCTTGATAAGTACTGCAAAGAGAATTTTATAGACCTTGTTCCCTCTATTGCAACAGCAAGCCATCTTTTTGATTTATTAAATGTTCCGCAGAATGTTCATCTTCGCGAGCTTAAGGACTACAAGCCGAAATTCATTTTCTGGTTTGAAAGACAGGAGCATCACTCCATTGATGTTGATAATCCTGAAGGTATTGAGTTTGTAAAGAGTTTAATCGACCAATATACTTCAAACTTTTCTTCTGATTACATACACATATGCGGTGACGAGCCGTTTGACCTGGTCTTCTACGGTCGTCGTAAGGACCAGGGCGTTGATGTGCATAAACTTTATGCCGAGTATATGTCCAAGCTCATTGACTATGTAAAGTCGCTCGGCAAAACGCCTGTTATATGGGGAAGTGCTATAAAGCGCGACAGACCTGAATTACAAAAACTTATTCCCGAAGATGTGCTCGTAGCCAATGCCGGCTATGCAAGCGAGCCTCCCGAAGAAAGATTTATAAAGTACGAAGGACAAAATTTTAAGACTATTGTCTGTCCCGGCACATCCATTTACTACCGTCTTGTAGAAAATGCCCATG
>CALAUK010000074.1 GCA_937892135.1 uncultured Clostridia bacterium
TTTTGTGCCACTTTCTGCTGAATAAGCGAAGTCATTTGGAGTACCACTTAATGACTGTATTTTTGCATTGGTAGATAGGTAGCCCCTAAAATGAGCCTCCTCATTTATCTGCTTTTGTAAACCCTCAACATCGCTTTTTATTATTTCTGTCTGCTCATTTATACGTACCTGTGTTTCTGCGACACCGTTTATCTTGTCATTTAAGACCTTGCCCTGTTTAGCAGAAAGAGCCGAGATTTCACTTTCTGATGACAAACTATCTTCGATATGCACATCAGAAAAGCTATAGTTTAGGTTGCAGTCTTCTAAGACTTCTTTAAGACCCTCATTATCAGGCGAAATGATTATTGCCTTTAAATCCTCCAAGCCATCCGTATAAATGTCTGTTACACTGTCAGGAATACGAAGCCTTAGATTTTTACACCCCTTAAATGCGTTTGTTTCTATCCCAGTAAGACCTTCAGGCAACACAAGATTTTCGAGGGCTGTACAGCCGGAAAAACTTCCATGTTCTATACTCTCCACGCCCTTTGGTATATTAATGTTTTTAATAGACGAACAGTCACTAAAACAACTAGCAGGTATTAGTTTGATGTGCTCAGGAAGCCTAACCTCTGTAAGCTTGTGTAAACCTGCAAAAAAAGTCCAATCTAAATCCTTAATACTATCCGGAAGTATAACCTTTGTCAAGGCATCTCTACCTGCATGAAGCACAGCAGACTCGCCCACATATCTTACAGGCAACCCATTATGCTCATAAGGAATTACCAATTCTGTAATATCTTCTGTGTATAAATCGGACAAGCCCATTAATTCCGCATACTTCCCTTCCTCATTTACCTCAAAAACAAACCAATTCTCGTCTGAAGGAATTATATTTGCATCTCCGTAGTTAGACAGCCTTTCTATCTCTTCTTTTGTAAGCGCCACACTCTCTTTATCTTCGTCTGTAAAATCATTTGAAGAAAGCCCCTTGCCTTCTTCTTTATCTACTTTATTCTTGACTTCTGTCTTGTTAGCTTTTTCTTCTAAAAGCTCTTCTGCGGTTTTTCCATTAAGCTTAAAAGCATTTAAAGAATTCTCTCCTTCGAGAGCATCAATAAGCCCATTAAAACTGTCTTTTAATTCATTAGAATTCGAATCAAAATGCCTTTTAAGCTCGCCTGCTGAAAGCTTAGGATTGTCAGCTAAGTCCGACACAGGTCTTTTAAAAGCTTCTATTTTATAGTTTTCAAGCATATTATCAATCTCCCTTCACTCCGTAATCATAATTAAACCTAAGTCTGTCCGTCTCGTTTTTATATCGCTCATTTTCAGCTCTTATCGCATCTATGCCGACAGATGTTTTATTTGTCTGAGCGTTCATATAATTTGACTCAGCATTCAGAGCCGAAGCCTGAGAACTTCTTGCGCTCGCATTTGCATTTATAATTCCTGTAATATACGGCCAGTACTGAGTTCCGACAGGTGCGCCTAAAATTTCTGCCTGAGCCTGAGTTAAAATCACACCTGAGCCTTCAAACATTTTAAATGCCTCGTTAAACGCTTCCTCGCTTGCGCGTGTGTTTTCCTTAGCTATTTCAAAGGCAAGCTTTTCATACTCTACGCTCGTTGTGCCAACAGGTACGCCTAAAATTTCCGCCTGAGCCTCATTTTTCACCGCTCCCGTCTTTACAAAGGCTTCAAAAGCATTATTAAACTTATCTTTGTTAAGCGCGTTATTTTCCTTTATAAGACTAAGCCTTAAATCCTTGTTGTCAGTGTCTTTTTTAATTTCAGTATCCGTCTTGTCTTTATAAACATTGTCCATTCCCTCGGAATAAGCCTTTTCTGCCTCGGTGATTTTGTTTAGATAATCATCTTCAAGCTTTAGGTTTTCCTGCCTTTCGCTGTCGTAAATTTCATTTAACTTTTCTGCTGCATCGGATAAAAGAGAGAGCCTTGCACTTTCGCCAAAGCCTGAGCTTGCGCGGTTTTTAACGCCTTTTCCAAGCCCAAGCCTTGCAAGAGCCTCTTCTGTGTCTAATTCTTTTTTATTCGCATCTGCAAGATAAAGTCTTCTTTTGTTTGAGGCAGCTTTAGCGTTTTCTTCTTTTCCACGGCTTAACGAAACACCGGCATTTTGATATGCCTTTTTCAAATTATCGGCGTGCACAGTCTCTCGCGCTTTAAAAAGCTTGTCCGTATCAGGCTCTTCAAAGCTTTTAATGTAGCTTTCAGCCGCACGGCTTATGTAGTCATCTTTATACCCTGCCGTAGCCTCTCCGCCCTCTTCAATCTTTCTGTTTCTTTCGTCATTTAAGTATTTTACTGCATTGGGGTCGCCCGACTCATTAATAACCTCAATAATTTTTTTTGCGATATTTTCTTCATCGTAAGAATAATTATTGTAATTTTTCATCTTTTTCTCTCCTTTCAGCTGTACAAAAATCCTATTTCCTCAATAATAAGATTTTCGGCGTTTTCGTTTTTAATTGTTAATGAAAACCTTTCAACTCTCTTTGAGCGAAGATTTGTTTTTATGCTTCTTCCCGCTCTTTCGGTAAAAAATGAAAACCTTAAAAAGCTTATATCCTCAAAGGAGAAAAGGTCTAAGTCAGCCTTTTTTGCAAGGCGCTCAGAGTAGTCATCGGAGTGGTAGAAAATCTTCGCTCCGCTCCTTGTAAAGACATCATCTAAAATGCAGTAAGCATTTAAAATATTTCTTTTTCCGTAGGGCCTGAATAAAACATCATTTGTGCGAAAGTAAGCCCGAACCGCACTTTCTTCTTCCTCATTCTCATCAGCGTAAGGCATTTTATCCGTTTTATCCTTTTTTCTTATAATCCCGTCAGCCACGATAAAAACATCACCCTCAAGGCGAGATACTTTTTTAATCTCATACGGCAAAGAATACACATACCAGGCGTAGTCTTTTAAAATGTCTAAAACATAAACATATTTTCCGCCCGTTATATAAAGAAAATCGGAAAACTTGGAAAGCTTTAAATTTTTTAAGTCTTCACTTTTCAAAAGCTCGTTTATCTCTTTTGACCTTAAAACATTTTTAGTCTCTCCCTCAACCTGAGTTGAAGAAATCTCGAAAAGTCCCGAGTCCGACAGGAAAAAGAGCTTTGAATTAACATTTATAACAGCATCTGAAGAAACTGCCGCCTCCGATGCCGCTCCCTTTAAAATTTTAAAGCCGCTTTTTTCATCAGGACACCTGAAATAAAGGCTTGCATCTCCCTTTTCGTCTTTAAAAATAAGCTGATAGGAAAAATATCTTCCATATCCTAAAATCTTTGATACATCCTGCCCTACCGATGTGTACGAAAGCGCAGGAAAATATGTTCCGTCATAAATTCCGCTCATATAATCAAAAGAGCCTTTTTCTTTATTTCCCGAAACAAAAACTCTCACATCGTTAGCAGAATCGTAAAAGCCAAAAATGCTGCAGCCGTCAATATCTGATTTAAAATCGCCTTTTATATATTCAATTTCTACCACTGCCTCGTTAGAGGAGAAAAGCTCTCTTAAAAGGCTTTTTTTAATGTCTACATACTCGTTTTCGTATGAAAAAACCGCCTGCTCTTTTTTATACGGGTCATCAGCCTGAATATAGTAACTGTTTATCATATTTCCGCCCGCAGTTATTCTTAAAACCCTTCCCCTTGATTTTCCGGGCTCTAAGTAAAACCTTATATGCGTTGCACCGGGAAAATCAGAAAGGTTTACAAAAAAGTTTACCTTTCTTAAAGGTGATGCGAGGTTTAAATCCTCTAAATATTCGCCCGTGAAATGCTCACGCGAGGCGTGCTCTTCAATTATATTTCCGTCGAGGTCATCAAGACCTACCGCAAGGCGTGAAACAATATTTTTCGGTGCATAGCAAAAGCCTCCCATCGAAAATGTAACCTCAGCTTCCGCATTGTAAAACTCTTTAAGATTTGTGTTAACTCGTGAGAGCTTAACAAAAACGCCAATGTCGTCACAGCCTATAACGTACTGGTATCCGTCAATTGTAAGGCTTCCCACCTTTACAGACACGACACGAATAAGATTATATGCCTCAGGAGGCGCAACATATAGCTTGCTTGTCCCGTCAAACCAGTATTTCCCCTCGCTGTATTTTATAACGTAGTTTTCGCTTTCAGCATTAATGCAGTTCACGGTTTCGCCGTCAAGTGCGCCCTGATTTCTTCCCGTGACAACAACCTGATTTATATCCTTTGTTGAAGAAAGCGACACGCGCCCCACCTCAAGAGCGTTAAAAAACTTGTTAAAGCCTATCTTAAAATATCCGCCTGCCATAATGTATAAAGAGCCTCCGAAAACAAAGCCGGAAGACGTTTTGTCCTCAGCTCCCGTAAAAATAAGCTCCCCTTTTTTGTAGGTATCATTTTCTTTTTCTAAAAGATAAAAGCTTTCACCCTCGTGAAGAATGTAAAAATCCTTATCTCCCGTAAGATATTCATAAACTCCGTTAACGTTTTCTCCTTTGTAAAGGTAGCGAAAGCCACGCCTTTTTTCAGGCTTTCCGTTTTCGTTTATAAACATATTTTCCATCATTTTTGCGTTTTTGCCAAGCAGATTTTTCTCCCCGTTTGAAAGGTCTATGCCCGAAAAGTCTTTTACAGACATAGTGTAAATATTTTGCCTTTTAAATCCAAACGACAATTTCTTCTCTCCTTTCTTTAATAGTGGTTTTTAATATCACAAAAATTAGCCTTGGAGTATTTTTTAAGTCCTCTGTATGCCATAGAGCTTAAAACATTTGCTTTGTCACGGTCGTGGTCTGAGCAAAGAAAAGCTGCCACGAAATACGCTAAAACCTCCAGCGCAAAGTTATCGGGAAGCAAAATTTTCGAAGCATCATTTACTACCAGAGGAAAACTCTCTATCGGCTCTTTTCCCTCCGAGACTAAAATTGTGTTATACGAAGAAAGGCAGAGAGAAAGCCCCTGATTTATTGCACGAAATCTTAAATGAGTAAAGTCTTCTGAGGAGTATTCCTCCTCTCCCAAAATTCCTAAAACCGCCTCATAAAGCTTTGAAGCTTTCATACACATTCCTCCTTTTTTATTTGCCCCATAGCAAGGCTATGGGGCAGATTTTTATTTACGCTGTCGCAACAGAAGAGTAAACTTCCTTGTGACAAAAAGCCTTAACTTCACCTGAAGAAACAAACTCACCTGCATACTTTTCTCTTGAATCAGAGTATCTGGGGTCTGTTCCGTCTGTTGTGTAGAAAATGTCACCCTCGCCTGTGATAGAAACAGTGTCGCCGCTTCTTTCTATAACGGGTGCTGTAACCTCATACGCCTTGTCAACAAGAGCGAAAACTCCCATGCATCTTGCGCCTATAACAAAGGCATCGAAATTACTTCTTCCCTCCAAAAGAGCACCTGAGATACCGGGCGGGTCTGAATGAACCTTAGCGTCCTTAATCTTGTAAGGCACGATAACCGCGTCCTTATGAGTTACAATAAAGTATGTACCCTTAGGCATATAGCTTGTGGGCACCTTAACAATTTTCATACCGAAAACCTCACCGATAACGCCCTTTGCAAGTGCCTTTTCGCCAAGAGTTTCAATACCTAAAAACTCGCTTGTCTGGCGCAAAAGATTATACATTTCGCCTGTGATGTAAAGGTAGCGGTTGTCCTGAGGAACGCATGCATCGTCTAAAACGGCTGCCGCATCGCCTACTTTTGAGATAATAGTTGACTTAGTGGGCTTTTCAGAAAATGCCACTGTACCTGCCATCATATTAAATCTCTTTAGAGCGTACTTATCAACCATAGGAACCATTCTCTCGTTTGTCTGAAGCTTAAGCATCTTGCCTGCATTTTTGCAAAGTGCCTGCTCGGAGTTGTTGCCCTTGTCGATAATAAGAGAAAAGCTCTTATCCTGTGTCATTGTCATCTCCTGAACAACATCACCCATTTCAACGGGTGTGCCGTAACGGGAAGTTCCCTCTCTTAAGTAATCTGTGGGCTCAACTGTCTGGGGAGTGTAAATCTTAACGCTTTTAACTCCCGAAAAGTCCCATTCCTTGCTTGTCTTATCAGAAACAAGAGAGCCAATTGTGTACATCTGTGCAATCTTGTCTGAATACTTTGTTGCCAAATTAATTGCCATAATTTAAATCATCCTTTCGTTTTTTTACCCTTTTTAGCCTAAAAGCCCCTCTAAAAATGCATCGTGATGCGCTGCGCTTCCGCTCTTTAAAGAGCCAACGCTTCTTTTTTCATTTTGCGCATTATTCTCGATTGCAAGAAGCTTTTCTTTTAGCTGTCTGTTTTCATTTTTAATGTAAGCGCCGATTAAATCACCGCTTTTTGAAAATTCCTCCCAAACCGACTTTTCAATAGTCTTCGGGTCAACATCGGGGTAAGCTTTGGCAAAGTCTAAAAACGGCTTGTCCTTGCTTTCTTCTGTTTTTTTGATTTTTTCATTTCTCTCAAGCGAAACAAAGCGTTTTGCGTCCTCCTCGCTTAATCCCCTCTTTATGAGCGCATCAATTTTTTCTTTTTCATCTGCTTTCAGAAGTGAATTAAGATAATCTAATGCACCCATATTCTTCTCACCTGAAAGACGAGCCAAAAGCTCTCTTTCGGGCGAATTTTTCATTTTTTCAAGCTCACCTTTTATGTGGTCGTAATTTAATCCCTTCTGCGCATTGGTTTTAAGCTCAGAAAGGGTGAGGTTTAGCTCTTTTCCGTTATACTTAACGGAGTAAAGCTCATCTTCTTTTTGTTGCTCTCTATTCTCTTCGCCTGACGGGCGGTCCGTTAGCTCAAAAAAAGATGTCTCCTCAATATTTTCAGGCTCCGCCTGATTGGTTTGTTCATTTAAAGCCTCAAAATTTTCCATATTTACTCCTCCAAAAAAAATATTTAACAAGCGCTTGTTTGACTAGATTATATTATTTTTATAAAGTCTACTACTCCGCAATTTTTCGTCAAAGCCGAAAAAGTGAAAAAGTAATAGTGAATAGTTAAGAGGTATTGTTAAAACTCCTTCGGAGTTTTTTCCTTTTCTTTTCGCTTTTCTCTTTTTTTGACATCTCCCCGCGAGCCTAAAATAAAGCACCTCGTATTCGTGCTTTATTTTGGTGAGCTTACCTCTCTCCCGTTCGCCAACAAACTACCCCATGTGGTTTTTCGTGCCGTATTGCGAAGCCTCGGCACAAGGGGGTTTTCGGGGGATCTCTCCCCCGAAGAAATGTTTCTTCATCCTTTCGGCTTTCTCTTAACTTGGTTAAGAAGTTTTACCTTACTTTTTCACTCTTCTTCTCTTTTTTGGGGGACACCCCCAATCCCCCGCTTGCCGCAGGGCTACAAAGCCTACAAATTATCCCGTTTCTTCCATTTCTCCAATCGCCGCGCACAACTCCGAAAACTTATTTCGGATGTGCGCT
>CALAUK010000075.1 GCA_937892135.1 uncultured Clostridia bacterium
CCCGTTTTGTATATTGCAAATGTGTCAGAAGATGATTTTGCAAACGGAATTGAAAACAACTCATTTGTTTCTGAGGTTGAAAAATTTGCTGATGGCGAGGGCTCGGGAGTTATTGCCATATCTGCCCGTATTGAAGAAGAAATTTCTCAGCTTGAGCAGGAAGAGAAAATTGAGTTTTTACAGGCTATGGGACTTTCCGAGTCCGGCCTTGACAAGATAGTTAAAGCAAGCTATAAGCTTTTAGGTCTTATAAGCTACCTTACAGCAGGTGAGCCCGAGGTAAGAGCGTGGACTATTACAAACGGCACAAAAGCACCTCAGGCGGCAGGAAAAATCCATTCTGACTTTGAAAAAGGCTTTATAAGAGCAGAGGTTATAGCATATAACGATTTAATTGAAAACAAAACTATGGCTGCTGCAAAGGAAAAAGGACTTGTTCGCTCTGAGGGCAAGGAATATGTTATGAAAGACGGAGACATTGTTCTTTTCCGATTTAATGTGTGATATGGAAGAAAAAACAATAGAATTTAAAGGTGTAACTTCAACTGTTTTAGTATTTGATGAGGTTGAATCAACAAACGATATAGCGAAAAAGATGGCAAAAGAGGGCGCGTGCGACAGGACTGTTATTATTGCTAACAGTCAGACCGGGGGCCGGGGAAGAATGGGAAGAAGCTTTTTATCTAAGCCCGGCGGAATTTATATGTCGTTTATATTAAAGCCTGATGTTCCTGCCTTTGACGCTTTAAAGATTACGGCAGGAGCGGCAGTGGCGGTGAGGCGTGCAGTTTCAAAGTATGCAGAGGGCGCTTTGATTAAATGGGTTAATGATATATACATAAACGGAAAAAAGGGCGCGGGAATTCTAGCGGAGTCTGTTATAGACGAAGACGGAAAAATGTGCATTATTTTAGGAATTGGAGTTAATCTTTTCGGAAAAAGCGAAGACTTCGGGCCCGAGCTTTCAGATATTGTTACAACTATTGAGGAAAATGCGGCTTTTCTTCCTGAAAAGAGAGAGTTTGCCTATGATATTGCCAGAGAAGTTTTTGATGTTTATGATTCGTTAAATGATTTTTCTTTAGTTATTGAAGAATATAAAAAATACTCTCTTGTTCTTAACAAAAAGGTCTTTTTAGTTTCAGGTGAAACGAAAAAAGAAGCATTTGTTATAGATATTGACGATAACGGAGGACTTATTGTTGAACAGGATGGAGAAGTTAAAACAATTTCAACAGGTGAAGTCTCTTTAAGATTTTAAAAGGAGTTTTATTATGGCTGATATAAAAAAGGTAATGGCTGCTGCAGAGGCAAACAATATGCAGGTTTTTTATGCCGAGAAAAAAGAAGATGTAAATGATATTGTTAAGTCAATTTTAAAAGAGGGAGACAAGGTAGCGGTTGGCGGTTCTGTTTCTCTTAAAGAATGTGGTGTTTTAGACCTTTTAAGATGCGGAAAATATGAATTTTTAGACCGCTACAAAGAAGGACTTAACCAAGACGATATAAAACAAATTTACATAGATTCTTTTTCTTCTGATGTGTACTTTTCTTCCGTTAATGCAATAACTGAAAAAGGCGAGTTATATAATGTTGACGGAACGGGAAACAGGGTTGCGGCTCTTCTTTACGGACCCGAGTCTGTTATACTTGTTGTTGGCAAAAATAAGATTGTTAAAGATATTGATGAGGCAGTTTTAAGGGTTAAAAAGATTGCAGCGCCTATGAACACAAAAAGGCTTTCTTTTGACACCTATTGCAAAAACACTGGTGAGTGTTTAGGAGTTTTTGAAAACGACTCAAATATTTGCTCAGGCTGTAAGAGTGAAATGAGAATTTGCGCAGATTATGTTATAATGGCGCATCAAAGAGTGAAAAACAGAATAAAAATCATATTTGTTAATGAGGATTTAGGCTATTAAAATATTTGTCGACTGATTTATTTGTCGGCTATGTAAATTTTTACAAAATTTTTATTACCTCTCTGCTATACTTAATTTTAAGAAACGGCAGAGGGGCTTTTTTTATGGCGATTATTTTTGTTGATGTTTTTTTTATTTATAATTTTATAATTGACCTTATTTTAATACTTACAACAAAGCTTTTATGCTTTTCAAAATCAGGAAAGCTAGATGTTTTAATGGGGGCTTTTTTAGGAAGTTTCTATGCTGTGTGTGATATGGTTTTTAATATAAACGGCATTCTAAGCTATGCTCTTCAGGTAGTTGTTTTGTTTTTGGTAAATCTTATTTCTTTTAAGCCTCGCACGAGGCACTCGCTTTTAAAAAGCACGATTGTATTCTTTGTTTCAAATTTTATCTATGGCGGAGCATGCATGTTTTTAGTGTATTTTTTAAATATCGGCATGCACTTCGGGGGCGGAATATTTTATCTTGAGGTTGGCTTTGTACCACTTGTTTTATGGTGCATTTCAACTTATGGTGTTATATATTTTTCAAAAAGAATTATTGAAAAAAAGCTTCTTTATTCAAAGAGAATTCATAATTTGGAAATAACGGTTCGCGATAAAGCAGTTTCTATGACAGCGCTTTACGACACGGGAAACTGCCTTTTTGAGCCTATAAGCGGTGCGCCTGTGATTTTTGCTGAGGAAAAGCTTTTTGAGGAAAGTGACATTAAAATAAACTCCTACCGGGCAATCCCATACAGAAGCGCAGGCGGAGACGGAATACTTATGGCTTTTTTGCCCGATAAAGTTAAACTTGATTTTAAAGAAACGGATAAAACTGTATATGTTGCACTTTTTTCGGGAACACTTTCTAAAGACGGGGAGTACAATGCAGTGCTTCACCCGTTTTTATTAACAGAAAGCAAAATAAAAGAGGGGGCGCTTGACTGTTGATATTTAAAAGCATAATTGAAAAATTACGAAAGCTTTTAGAAAATGAAATCTATTACATAGGCGGAAACGATACTTTGCCCGCGCCTTTAAGTCAGGAGGAAGAGGCAGAGGTTATAAAAAGGCTTAAAAATAACGATGAAGAGGCAAAAAACACACTTATTGAAAGAAATTTAAGGCTTGTTGTTTATATCGCAAAAAAGTTTGAAAACACCTCTGTTGGCATTGAGGATTTAATCTCAATCGGAAGCATCGGGCTTATTAAGGCAATAAACACATTTAACCCCGATAAAAATATAAAGCTTGCTACATACGCCTCAAGGTGCATTGAAAATGAAATTCTTATGTACTTAAGAAAAAACAGCTCACAGAGGATTGAAATTTCAATAGATGAGCCACTTAACACCGACTGGGACGGAAACGAGCTTTTGTTATCTGATATTTTAGGAACTGAGGGCGATATAATAAACAAAAATATTGAAGAAGAGGTTGACCGTGAACTTTTAAAGTTTGCTTTGCAAAAGCTTTCGGGCAGAGAAAGAAATATTATGATTTTGCGCTTCGGACTTGAGGGAAATGAAGAAAAAACTCAAAAAGAGGTTGCCGATATGCTTGGAATTTCGCAGTCGTATATTTCAAGGCTTGAAAAGAGAATAATAGTACGGCTTAAAAAGGAAATATCAAAACTTACATAATTATTTTGTGTTGACTCCTACATAACACATAAGGAGGAAATACTATGGCAAATAAAGTTTATATTTGCGGGGTCAACACAGCTAAACTTCCCGTTTATTCTCAGGAGGAAAAGGAAAAGCTTTTAATCAAGATAAAGCAAGGAGATAAATTCGCAAGAGAGGACTTTATAAAGGGTAATTTAAGGCTTGTTTTAAGCGTTGTTCAAAGATTTTCCCAAAGAGGCGAAAACCCTGATGATTTGTTTCAGGTAGGCTGTATAGGGCTTATTAAAGCGATAGATAATTTTAATATTGAAATCGGTGTAAGGTTTTCAACTTATGCCGTTCCAATGATTATAGGCGAAATCAGAAGGTATTTAAGAGATAATAATTCTATAAGAGTAAGCCGTTCTTTAAGAGATATTGCATATAAAGCACTTTCTGCAAAAGAAAAGCTTACAGCCATGTTAAACCGCGAGCCTACTATTGAGGAAATTTCAAAAGAAATTGATATTAAAAAAGAAGATATTTCATTTGCGCTTGATGCAATTTCAGACCCCGTGTCTTTATACGAGCCTGTTTATCATGACGGTGCTGATGCATTGTTTGTTTTAGACCAGCTTTCAGACGAAAAAAATTCAGACGATTCGTGGCTTGAACAGATTTCATTAACAGAGGCTATGAAGCATCTTACAAACCGTGAAAAGCATATATTAAGGCTTAGATTTTTTAAAGGTAAAACACAGATGGAGGTCGCAGAGGAAATAGGAATAAGTCAGGCTCAGGTTTCAAGGCTTGAAAAGAGTGCAATTGACCATATGAAAAAATATATGTAAACTTTTATTTGTTTTAACATATACTTTTCATATATGAATATGGCGGAGGTGACAAGATGGAGGAGAAAGAAAAAAACACAGGTCAGTTAAACGAAGACGATAAGGTTTTAGAGGATATTGACGATTTGATTTTTAAATATGAAATTGTTAAAATGCATTCCGAAAGGTAATGTGCAGGCGACGGAACGAAAAAACGTTCTGCCGTCTTATTTTTTTTAAATACTTTGTATCTTTTTTGGATTAGTACTTGAAAAAAAGGAAAAAATAATTTATAATGTATTATGTATGCTATAATGTGATATTATGGCTTGTTTATAAATTTTTTTAAAGGAATGGGATGTCTGTGCCAAAAAAAGAAGTAACTGTAAAAAGCGAAACTTTGTATGAAGGAAATATTCTTACGCTTAAAAGAGACACGGTTATAGCCGCATCAGGAGACGAGGCGTTGCGTGAGATTGTTCTTCATTCGGGCGGTGTCGGAATTGTTGCATTAACTTCTGAAAACAAAATCGTTTTGGTTAAGCAATACAGAATAGCTCTTGATGATTTTATTTTAGAAATTCCGGCGGGCAAGCTTGAGATAGATGAGGATATTTATAAGGCGGCAGAGCGCGAGCTTAAAGAGGAGACGGGTTACAGTGCAGAGAAAGTCGAGTTTTTAGGCGAGGTTTTAGCGTCACCGGGTTTTTTAACGGAAAAGGTAAGTCTGTTTTTAGCGACAGGACTTAAAAAAGGGGAATGCTCGTTTGATAAAGACGAGGATATTGAAACAATAGAGATTTCTTTCGACGAGGCAGTCAAAATGGCAGTATCGGGAGAGATTAAAGATGCGAAAAGCGTTTCGGGAATTTTAAAGGCTTATATAAAGGGATAATGCTAAGAAATAAGGGGAGGTTTTTTTATGAACGAAAAAACAACTATCGAGGCAAAAATACTTGGAAAGTACTATACCATTACAGCAGATGAACCGGAAGAGTATATATATAAAATATGCTCTAAGGTTGATAAAATGGTGTCTGACATTCTTTCAAAAAATCCTAGAAAGGGAGCTGAGATGTCGGCTATTTTAACTGCTATAAATGTTACAGATGACCTTTTGAAAGCAGAAAAGAGAATTGACAATCTGCAGAGGCAGATTATGCAGTATAACAAAGAGATTGCAGCGCTTGAGGGAAAAATCCGCGAGCTTTCAAATAAACTGGAGAGAAGAAACTGATGAAAAAAAGCTGTGAGCTGTTAGCGCCGGCGGGTAATTTTAGCTCTTTAATTGCTGCTGTTCAGTCAGGTGCTGATGCGGTGTATCTTGGAGGAGAGCTTTTTTCTGCAAGAGCCGGTGCGGGAAATTTTACAAATGAAGAGATTACAGAAGCGGTAAAATACTGCCACTTAAGAGGAGTTAGCGTTCATGTTGCGCTAAATACCCTTATAAAGCAGGACGAATTTGATGAAGCTTTGCGCTTTGCGGCATTTTTGTATAATGCAGGCGTTGATGCAATTATTATTCAGGACTTAGGCCTTGCGGCAAGGATTAAAAAAGAGATGCCTGATATGGTTTTGCACGCATCGACACAGATGACAATTCATAATGCAGAAGATGCCCTTGTTTTAAAAGAGCTTGGCTTTTCAAGAGTTGTTGTAGCACGTGAGCTTAGCTTTGATAAAATTTTGGATATAAAGAAAAGGACAGGTCTTGAGGTTGAAATGTTTGTTCACGGGGCAATTTGCCAGAGCTTTTCGGGGCAGTGCCTTTTAAGCTCAATCTTAGGCGGAAGAAGCGGAAACCGCGGAAGATGCGCTCAGCCGTGCAGGTTAGAGTACGAGCTTTTTGAAGATAATAACCGTCTTAAAAAGGGATATCTTTTAAGCCCTAAGGATATGTGCCTTATTGAGCATATTAAAAAGATTAAAGAAGCGGGGATTGACTCTCTTAAAATTGAGGGAAGACTTAAAAGAAGCGAGTATGTTGCAACTGTTGTTTCGGTGTACAGAAAATACCTTGACAGCGGTTTTGTGCCAACACAAGAGGATATTACTCTTTTATACGATGCATTTAACAGAAGCGGTTTTACTGACGGATACTTTACGGGAAAGACAGGCTCAGCTATGATGAGCTACAAAAGCCCGTCTAACACTTCAAAAGAAAAGTTTTCGCCTGAGATAATATCTTGTATATCAGAAAACGCAAACGAGAGAAAGGTTTTAATTGATATGTCTGTTTCGTTAAAATACGGAAGAGAAATATCTTTAACAGTTGCAGACGAGGATAAAAACATAATAACTGTTACAGGTGATATCGCAGAAAAGGCAAAAACAAAGCCTGCCGATATTGAATTTTTGAAAAAACAGCTTTCAAGGCTTGGAAATACAGTTTATTCATTAAATAACTTTACTGCAGAAATTGATTCAGGGCTAGGTGTCGGCTCGTCAGCTTTAAATGAATTAAGGCGAAAGGCAACCGATGCGCTTGATAATATCCGAACCAAAGTAACACGAAAAACAGAAATTGATTTTAAAATTAAAGATAAGACAAATAAACCAAAAGAAGTTGTTTTAACCTGTGAGGTCCATAATAAAATGCAGGCTGAGCTTGCTTTAAAATACGGCATAAAAAGAATTTATGCCCCTGAGGATTATGGTTTAGACGGCATTACAGTTAAGGCAGATGATATTTTATTTTCGCCTGAAAACGAAAAAGGAAAGCTTTTAAGCTCTCATTTGTGCCACGGAAAAGAGGAAGCCTTCGCTGATTTTCGTCTTAATGTGTTTAACACAGAAACCATAAATGCGCTTTTGAATTTAGGCTTTGACGGAGTGTGTTTATCGCCTGAACTTAACTTAAATGAAATTAAAAAGCTTTCGGGCGCGGAGGTTATAGGCTACGGAAAACTACCTGTTATGCTTATGAAAAACTGCGTTATAAAGGCGGCAGGGGGGAAATGCGCCGAAAAGTGTGGCAGTACATTTTATTTAAAAGACAGGAAAAACGAGAAGTTTTTAATAATGTGTAATGGAAAAAAATCCTGCACTAATACGCTTTTAAATTCAAAGCCTGTTTATATGGCAGATAAGGCAGAGGATTTAATAAAAGCAAATATTAAATATTTAAGATTAGTTTTTACTGATGAAAATGAATACGAGTGCGAAGAGGTTTTAAAGGCCTACACAAATGCATTTTCAAAAAGGGAATTTAAAAACCCTGAATTCTTAGGTGAAAACAAATTCACAAGAGGGCATTTTTACAGAGGAGTTATATAGAAGCTATTATGAAAAAGATTTACCTTGCATCTGCATCGCCAAGGCGAAGCAAGATACTTTCTGATGCGGGATTTAAGTTTAGTGTGTGCCCCGCAGATATAAACGAGAATATTTCATCACCAAGCGCTAGTATGCTTGTTCGTGAGCTTTCTTTATTAAAGGCGGCAGAGGCGGCAAAATCGCTTCGTGGAAGAGGTTTGGTTATTGGTGCTGACACTGTTGTGGCTATTGGTGATAAAGTCTTGGGAAAGCCTTTAAATAAGCGCCACGCAAGGCTTATGCTAAAGCTTTTGTCAGGGAGGAAGCACAAGGTTTTAACAGGTGTGTGCGTTCTTGATTTAAAGACAGGGGCGGCAATAGCAAAATGCGAGGAAAGTGCAGTTTATTTTAAAAAGCTTACAAACCGTGAGATAAGAGAATATGTTGACACAAATGAGCCTATGGATAAGGCGGGCTCGTATGCCATTCAGGAAAAGGGTGGTGCTTTTGTTGAAAGTGTTTCAGGAAATTTTGATAATATAATAGGATTTCCTATGAAAACATTCAACGAGATTTTACAAGAATTTGAAAATGAAAAAGGAGAAACGGATTAAAATGGGATTTTTTGCAAAGGACATCGGAATAGACTTAGGAACAGCGAATACTTTAGTTCACGTTAAGGGAAAGGGCGTAGTAGTAAGAGAGCCCAGCGTTGTTGCTATTGATACAACTACAAATAAGGTTTTGGCAGTAGGAAATGCAGCCAAGGAAATGATAGGAAGAACTCCCGGCAACATTAAAGCCATAAGACCTATGAAAGACGGAGTTATTGCAGCGTTTGACATAACTCAGACTATGCTTCGTTCATTTATTAAAATGGTTTCGGGAAAAGGCGTTTTGTCTAAGCCGAGAGTTGTTATTTGTATTCCCTCGGGCGTTACTGAGGTTGAAAAAAGAGCCGTTGAAGAGGCAACACTTCAGGCAGGTGCAAAGGAGGCATTCTTAATTGAAGAGCCTATGGCAGCATCAATCGGTGCGGGTCTTCCTGTTGAAGAGCCTACGGGCTGTATGGTTGTTGATATCGGTGGCGGAACAAGCGAGGTTGCGGTTATTTCTTTAGGCGGTATTGTAACAAGTAAGTCCGTAAGAGTTGCAGGTGACGCTTTTGATGCGGCGATTGTGGCCTATGTTAAAAGAGAATACAACCTTATGATAGGTGACAGAACAGGCGAAAAAGTTAAGCTTGCCATCGGTTCTGCTTTTCCTATGACAGAAGAAAAGATTATGGAAATAAGAGGCCGTGATTTGCTTTCAGGTCTTCCTAAGAATGTTACGGTTTCATCAAAGGAGATAAGATTTGCTCTTGATGAGCCTATAATGCAGGTTGTTGATGCAATTAAGTCTACTCTTGAAAAAACTCCGCCCGAGCTTTCGGCAGATATTATAGACAGAGGCATAACACTTACAGGCGGTGGCGCGCTTATTAAAGGTCTTGACAGCTTAATCAGCCGCGAAACAGGAATTCCCGTAAAGGTTGCAAAAAATCCGTTGGACTGTGTTGCGCTTGGAACGGGTAAGGTTTTAGAAGAAATTAATACCTTAAGAAAGGTATTGATCAATAATAAATAAAGGGTGTGGAAAAACTGTGACATTTTTTGAAAAACACAGAAAAATTATTGTGACAATAATTGTGACAGTTATTATATTTTTAATTATGGGTTTATCGGCAATCCCGTTTAAGAATTCATTTTTCTTAAAAAACTTTGTAAACACCATTTTTTCGCCTATAAGAAGTGTTGCGAGCGGAATTTCAAATGGTATCGGCGGTTTTGTAAACTATCTTTTTGAGATGAAAAACTTAAACGAGGAAAATGACTACCTTGCAAAAAGACTTGCTGAGATGGAACATAATTATAAAGGCATAGAAGACTATAAAAAAGAAAACGAAAGATTAAGAGAGCTTTTAGCGCTTACTGATGAAAAAGAAACTGATTTTCAAGGCATTTATGCGTCTGTAATCGGTCTTGGAGCTGATAACTGGTATTCAGGTTACACAATTAACAAAGGCTCCCTTTCCGGAATTGAAACAGGCGATGTAGTTATATCCGAGCAGGGTATTGTAGGTCAGATTTCAGAGGTTGGACTTAACTGGGCTGTAATTAAGTCTTTAATAAGCCCGTCTTCTTCGGTTGGCGCAAAAATCGTAAGAAGCGGTGATATAGCCATTGTTGAAGGCGATTTTAAGCTTGAGCGCGACTGTATGATGAAAATGACTTTTATAAATAAGGACGCGCAGATTTTAGCAGGTGACACAATAGAAACCTCAGGACTTGGAGAAAGCTTTCCCGGAGGAGTTCCTTTAGGAAAGGTTACAAATATCGTAAGCGATGTTTCGGGTGTTTCAAAGTATGCAGTGGTTGAGCCTTATGTGGACTTTAAGAATTTAAAAGAGGTTTTGATTATAAAAAAGCAGTAGGTGGCTTATGAGGTATTTTAAGATATCTGTTTTAATTATAATTTCATATATCTTAGAGCTTGCAGTTTTTTCAAAGCTTAAGCTTTTGGGTGTTGTACCCAATATGGTTTTAGTTTTGGTTGTGTGTTTTTCGCTTGGCGAAAACGACTGGATGTATGCAGGAATTTTAGGTGCGCTGTCGGGGCTTTTGATTGATATGTCGGCATCAAGCATTGTGGGGCTTAATGCACTTTTATGTATGTATACAGGGGTTTTATGCTCCTGCTTAAGCCAGAAGTTTTTCCGCGGCAAGTTTACAGTGAGCATACTTTTTGTTTTTGCGCTGAGCGTTATATATGAGCTTTTGGTGTATGTGTTTGGATTTGCACTGTTTAACGAAAGCGATTTTCTTTTCAGTGTCCTAAACGTTATTTTGCCCGTGGCCTTTTTAAACACAATTTTTGCAATTATTATGTATGTACCTGTAAAAAACATTAACAAAGCGTATTATTAAAGGCGGTGATTAGTTGTTAAGGGAAAAGCCTGTTAATAAAAGATTTATAGTGTATTCAGCATTCTGTTTGCTGATTGTTTTTGTGCTGTCCTTCAGGCTTTTTTGGGTGCAGATTGTAAACGGCGAGAAATATCTTAAAGAGGCAGAAAAGAAGAGCGTAAGAAATGTTGTTATTCCCGCTCCGAGAGGTGAAATTGTTGACAGATTCGGAAATCCGCTTGTAACAAACAAAATGGGTTATGCTATTCAGATTCAAAGAACCAACATATATAATAAAGAGTTTGACGACATTATTTTAAAGACATATAAGCTTTTAAAAGAAAAAAACCAGGAGGCAGAAGAAGAGCTTCCAATAAGCTTTTACCCTTATGAATTTACCTTTAAAGAAAAGTACGAGGATGAAGAAAGAGCAAAAAAAGCAGAGCTGGAATGGAAGAAAAAATGGGAGATTGATTCATCTTTAAGTGCAAAAGAAGCATTATATGAGCTTAAAGAAAGATATAAAATTGAAGACGGATATACAGAAGATGAGCTTCGTATGATTGTTGGCGTAAGAAACGATATGGTTTTAAAAAACTTTTCCGTGTCTCTTCCGTACACTATGGCTGAAAACATTGATATGGAGATACTTACAATCATCAAGGAAAATGAAAGCGAGTATCCTTGCGTAAGCGTTGTTGCAAAATATGAAAGGCAGTTTCCGAACGGTCAGCTTGCGGCGCATATTTTGGGAAGAACAGGTCAGATTTCAGGCGACGAATATGAAGCTATGAAAAAAGACGGGTATAAACTTACTGACCACATAGGAAAACAGGGAATAGAAAAGGTTTGCGAAACCTATTTAAGAGGCGTTGACGGGGTTTCAGGCTTTGTTCAGACAGCTGACGGATTTAAAGAAAACCCTGATGCAAGAGTTGAGGCAATCCCGGGAAACTATGCAGTTTTAACTATTGATTCAAAGATGCAGGAGGTTTTAGAGAATTCACTTGAAAAAACTATCCTTGGCATAAGAGAACGTGGCGATGGATATAAAAATGCAGGCGGAGATGCGGCAGGCGGCGCTGCGGTTGTGTTAGATGTTAACAGCGGTGAGGTGCTTGCGATTGCTTCGTATCCTACCTATGACCCGAATTTTTATAACGAAAACTACACAAAGCTTGCAGAAAACAAGTTTAACCCTATGTGGAACAGAGCAATAGGCGGAGCGTATGCACCGGGTTCAACCTTTAAAATGCTTACTTCTATTGCAGCTTTGGAAGAAGAGGTTATAACTCCGTCTACAGTGATTGAAGACGAGGGTGTTTATAAATTTTATGACGATTATCAGCCAAAGTGCTGGATATATACAAGAAACGGAACTACTCACGGACCGACAACAGTTGCGTCCGCGCTTGAAAATTCATGTAACTATTTTTTCTATGAGACAGGAAGACTTTTGGGGATTGAAAAGCTTAATAAATACCAGAAAATGTTTGGTCTCGGCGAAAAAAGCGGAATTGAGCTTAGTCTTGAAGAGGCTAAAGGAACTATTGCAGGCCCCGAAGAAAGAGAGAGAATCGGGGGAAGAGAGTGGTCCGGCGGTGACACTATTCAGGCGTCAATAGGACAGTCTGATAATCTTATAACGCCTATTCAGCTTGCAAACTATGTTGCGACATTGGTTAACGGCGGAAAGCGTTATATGCCGCATATTATTAAAGAGATTCGCTCTCCCGAAACGGGAAAGATAATAAAAACCGTAAAGCCTGAGCTTTTAGAGGATTTGGATATTGACGAAAAGAACTTAAAAGCTGTTATGAAAGGAATGCTAGATGTTACTCAGGACGGAACAGCAAGCTCTGTTTTTGAAAATTATCCTGTGTCTGTCGGCGGAAAAACGGGTTCGGCTCAGGTTGCAACAGGCTCAGATAACGGCGTATTTGTTGCTTTTGCGCCTTATGACAATCCGCAGATTGCGATTGCTATTGTAGTTGAGCACGGAAATTCAGGCGGCGATGTTGCGCCCGTTGCAAGAAGCATATTTAATTATTATTTCGGTATTTCCGAGAGCGAGGAAGAAGCACCTCGCCCGAACAAATATGTTCCAAGTATGACACTCAGAAGATAAATAATTGAAAGGAAGTTAAGATTATGGAAGAGGCAGTTTTGTTAAAAGGAATAAAAGACGGGATTATGATAATTTTTGGTGAGGCAGAAGAAGATATAATCTTAGAAGAAACAGTAAAGAAGGTAGAAGAGGTAATATCTTTGTTTACAGAAGGAAGTAAAATCGTGTTTTCAGGAAAAGAGCTTTCTGAACAAACGCGTGTTACCCTTGAAAAAAAGCTTCTTGACATAATTGAAAACGAAGTTTCAATTGAGTACGAAGCAGAGGGATTTAAGAAGTTTTTTGAAAATCTTATAGAAGAACCCAAGGATAAAAGCGTCTTTCACTATGGCACAGTAAGAAGCGGTCAGGAGATAAAGTCTTTAGGAAACCTTATTGTTGTAGGAGATGTAAATCCCGGTGCCTTGCTTACAGCCGCAGGAAACATTATCGTTATGGGTATCTTAAGGGGTACTGTTCATGCGGGCTGTAACGGAGATAAAACTTGTGTAGTTTGCGCATCAAAGATGCAGCCTACTCAGATAAGAATTGCAGATATTATTACCCGTCCGCCCGATGGTGAGATAAATACAAGCTGGATTCCCGAGATGGCTTATGTTAAGGATTCAAACATATATATCGATAACTATTTGATAAAAAACAAAAAATAATTCTAGACTAATTTAAAAAAATGTGGTACAATAGTCTTGTTAAGTGTTTATTTTGAATTAATTTTTTATTATACATACAGGAGGAGTTTAAAATGGGTGAAGTTATAGTTGTCACTTCCGGTAAAGGCGGCGTTGGTAAAACTACTACAACCGCTAATATTGGCGCAGGCCTGGTTTTAAGAGGCAAATCTGTTGTTATGATTGACGGAGATATCGGTCTTAGAAACTTAGATGTTGTTATGGGACTTGAAAACCGTATAGTTTATGATTTGGTTGACGTTGTTGAAGAAAGATGCCGCACAAAGCAGGCTCTTATTAAGGATAAGAGATTTGAAAATCTTTTTGTTATTCCTGCTGCGCAGACACGCGATAAGTCTGCAGTAACTCCTGAACAGATGGTTAAGCTTACAGAGGAATTAAAAGAAGAATATGACTATGTTATTATAGACTGTCCCGCAGGTATCGAGCAAGGCTTTAAAAACGCTGTTGCAGGCGCCGATAAGGCTTTCGTTGTAACAACTCCTGAGGTGAGCGCTGTTCGTGATGCGGACAGAATTATAGGCCTTTTAGATGCTAATGGTATTTCTGACCCTCAGCTTATTATTAACCGCCTAAGACCAGGTATGGTTAAAAAAGGCGATATGATGAATATCGATGATATTATTGATATTTTGGCTATTAACCTATTGGGCGTTGTTCCTGATGATGAAAACATCATCGTTTCAACAAACAGAGGTGAGCCTGCTGTTTCTGATGAAAAGTCCAAGGCAGGTCAGGCATACAGAAATATTACTTCAAGAATTTTAGGCGAAGATGTTCCGCTATTGGATATGGACGAGCCTACATGGTTTGATAAAATAAAAAGCATCTTCAAGAAAAAGAATAACGACTGATATTCGGGGCAGAAAGGATAGGGTATAAAATGGATTTTTTTGGCTTATTCAGAAGTAAAAATAAAGGCTCTAAAAATACTGCAAAAGACAGACTTCAGCTTGTTTTGGTTCACGACAGAGCCGGAGTTTCTCCTGCATTTTTAGACCATCTTAAAGGCGAGATTATGGCCGTTATTTCAAAGTACATAGAAATTGAAAACGACGAGCTTGATATCAAGCTTACAAAAACAACAAGCGAGGACGGAGAAAGAGTTGTTCCTGCTTTGGTTGCAAATATTCCGATTAACAAGATGAAAGCGGCTTCTAAAAACTTTGAGCAGATGAAAGAAGAAGAGAAGTGCGAAGAAGAAGTAAAAGAAGAGGCTAAAGAGGAAGAAGCTTCGGAGGAAACTGAAGAAGTTTTGGAAGAAACTGTTGAAGAAGAAACAACAGAAGATACTGATAAAGAATAATTTGTTATAGGTTTTACGGGGGAGGTTTTTTGATGAATATAGCACTTATTGCACATGATAAGAAAAAAGAGTTAATGGTTGAGTTTTGTCTTGCATATAAGGGTATTTTGGCTAAACATACTTTAGTTGCCACCGGTACAACGGGAACTCTTATCAACGAGGCAACAGGCCTTGATGTTCATCGCTTTCTGTCCGGCGCTCAGGGAGGAGACCAGCAGATCGGAGCGAGGGTTGCCTATGACGAAATAGACCTTGTATTGTTTTTCAGAGACCCGCTTACAGCAGGCGGACACGAGCCTGATATCTCAAGCCTTTTAAAGCTTTGTGATATTCATACTATACCGATTGCAACAAATGTTGCAACTGCAGAGGTTTTGGTTCACGGTGTTGAGCAGGGACTTCTTGACTGGAGAGACATTGTTAATCCTAAAAACAAATAATAAAAACCACCCGAATGGGTGGTTTTATTTTTACAGTTTTGTTGTTCGTGCGCTTGAGATATGTCCCTCGCCGTATTTATCGTTTAATTTATCTATTGCTTTTGCAAGGCGTTCCTTGTTTTTTGTTTTAGTGTCATCATCAAAAATAGAAAGCTGAATATTATCGTTAATATCAGATAGGGACAAAGCAGTTATTGTTATTGCTCTTACGGGCTTTTTTAAAAGCTTCGCCTCGTAGATAATATCCATCGCACATTTATAAAGCATAACTGAAGAAAAAACAGGAGTGTCCGAAATTTTTTGACGGCTTACAGTTTCAAAATCCTTATACTTTATTAAAACCTGAACACCACCTGCTTTAAGGCCATTTTTAATAAGCCTTGAAGAAACAGTTTCCGAAAGAAACATAACACCTTTTCTGATTTCCTCTTCATCTGTTAAATCACAAGAAAAGGTTTTTCCGTTTCCTATTGACTTAACGGGAGGCCGTGTGTTAAAGTCTGACACGGGCGAATTATCAATTCCGTTGGCATATTCATAAAGCATCTGGCCGTTTTTGCCAAAATATTTTATTATCATATTTTTATCTGCATTAGCTAAATCACCTATGGTTTTTATTCCAAAGGAGTTTAGCTTTTTTAAACTGCTTTTTCCGACATATAAAAGCTCACTAACCTTCATTGGCCAGACAAACTCTTTAAAGTTATCTTTTAATATAACAGTTGTCCCGTCGGGTTTTTTAAAGTCGCTTCCAAGCTTTGCTAAAACCTTATTAAATGAAACGCCTACTGAAACAGTAAGACCCAACTCTTCTTTAACAGTTATTCTTATATCGTCTGCAATAGTTTTCCCGTCACCAAAAAGCATTCGGCTTGCCGTTACATCAAGCCACGACTCATCTATTCCAAACGGCTCAACGAGATTTGTGTATCTTAAATAGATTTCATTTACTTTTTTTGAATACTCTGAATACAGTTCGTGATGGGGAGGAAGCAAAACTAAATCAGGGCATTTACTCTTTGCCTGCCAGATAGTTTCTGCCGTTTTAACTCCCGCTTTTTTTGCAGGCTCATTTTTTGCAAGTATTATTCCATGCCTGTTTTCAGGATTTCCCGAAACTGCAACGGGCATATCTTTAAGCTCGGGATGAGAAAGAAGCTCAACCGATGCAAAAAACGAGTTTAAATCACAATGAAGTATAGTTCTTTCCAAAGTGGCAAGTCCTTTCGTGATTATTTTTGCTCATTTTTAAGTTTATCCATATAAGTCTCTAAAATAACCGCGGCTGCAACGGTGTCTATAACATTTTTTCGCTTTTCGCCGCGTGTGTTGGTTTCGTTAAGCGTATGAATAGCGCTGACGGTTGAAAGTCTTTCGTCACAAAAATCAATTTTGCCATCGTAAATTTCCTTAAGGCGCTCAGCAAATTTTAACGTTGCCTCGCTTCGAAATCCCATCGACCCGTCCATATTTTTTGGCATACCAATAACAATAGTTTTGGGCTGATAGTATGAAATTAGTTCAGAAAGCCTTGAAAACAGCACATTTTTATTCTTGTTTTTTATTGTTTCAACGCCCTGAGCAGTAATGCCTAAAAGGTCTGAAACCGCAATTCCTACTCTGGCGTCGCCATAGTCTATACACATTATTCTGTCGTATGCCATAAAAAATCTCCTTTAAAAGTATCTTTTTTTATTATAAAACATTTGTACGGTTTTGTCAACAAGAAAAAAGTGCCCTCAAAAAAGGGCACTTTTTATATAACATCCTTAACCTCAAGATAAAAATCATCAACATTAATCGAAGTTAAATGCTCAACCTCGTGTGTAACAGTTTTTATAATCTCTTCTCCTGCAGAAATAATCTGTTTATCTAAATTAAGGCAAACAGTAAGGTTTATAATAATTCCGGTAGCTGTTTTTGAGATTGACACTTTATTTATTTTTTCCACAGCCGGATTTTTTTCTGCAGAATAGGTTATAATATCCGTTATTGCTTTTTCTTTAATATGAAACTCGCCAAAGTAGCTGAATGTTGGTCTTACAACAGATTTTGTTTCTTCAAAATCCGTCTCAGGCGTTTTTCCGCCAACGAAAATTTTAAGCTTTTTTAAAAACAGCCCCGAAAAAGCCTTTTTTATTTCAAAGGTGGGCAGGGGAACAGTGTGCATTCCAAGAGCACGCTGATTTTTTGCTCTTTCTATTTCCTGCTCAGTTGAAACATCATTTATATCGATAAATTTTTTGATTTCGCCAAGCTCTAGCGCATTTGAAATTTTTTTTGCCATCTTTTCTGATGTTGCAAGAATCAAAAGAGAAGCTACTTTATTTTCTTTTATGGCACGTATCATATCGCTGCGCCTTTTCTTATTTTCAAACAAGGCAGCTTTTGTTGCGCCAATCATTGTTTTTTCAAGCTTTGCGCTCTTGCCCTCAATTATTTTGTTTCCCGAAATTAAAATTCCGTCATCTAAAATATACTCAGCCGAAAGAAGAGAGGAAACATACAAAGCACGATAGCTTTTTCCTGTTCCTGACGGACCGATAAGCGCATATACATTCATAAAATCAGCCTTTCAGTCAGTTATTAACATTAAACGAAAGCGTCATAAGAGAATCTAATAAATGAACATTTTCAACACACACATCATCAGGCACATTAAGGTCCATATTAGAAAAATTCCAGAGACCGCGCACACCGTGCGAAACAACTATATCTGCAACCTCCTGAGTGTGATTTTTCGGCAAGGTTAAAATAGCGTGTCTGACATTGTTTTTTGATATAAAATCTCCAAGCTCTGAAACACTTAACACCTTAATGCCGTTAATTTCGGTTCCGATTTTTTCTTTGTCGTTATCAAATATAGCAACCAGGTTAAAGCCTCTTTTTGAAAAGCCTGCGTGGTTGGAAAGTGCGTGGCAGAGGTTTCCTGCGCCTATGATAATAATATCCTGAGCGCGGTTTATGCCAAGGATTTTTGATAATGTAGAATGAAGCTCGGATACATTATATCCATAGCCCTGCTGACCGAAGCCACCGAAGCAGTTTAAATCCTGACGAATCTGAGATGCTGTCACATCCATCATCTTTGCAAGCTCTTTTGATGAAATTTTATCCACGTTTTGCTTTAAAAGTTCACCTAAATAACGATAATATCTTGGCAAGCGCTTTACTACTGCAGAAGATACTTTTTTATTCAAAACTTCTCACCTCAAAAATATTTTTGACATAAAACATTTTAACATACATTCAAAAAAAAATCAACAGAAAAAATAATTCGATTGACATTTATATTTGTATATTATAAAATTAAATTATGAGAATTTATACTTAATTAAAAAAGGATTGAACTATATGAATTTTGGCGGTTTTCAGAAATTAACAGTGCTTGATTTTCCTGAGCACGTTTCGTGCATAGTTTTTACAAAGGGATGTAATTTCCGTTGTCCGTTTTGTCATAACGCAGCTCTTGTAAAGGGAAACGGGGAAGAAAGCTACACTGAAGAGGAAATTCTTTCATATTTAAATAAAAGAAAAAACATTTTGGACGGCGTGGTTATTTCGGGCGGTGAGCCTCTTATGCATAAAGACATAAAGGATTTTTGTGTAAAAGTTAAGGCTTTGGGGTATGATATAAAATTAGATACAAACGGATCGTATCCGGATAAGATTATTGAGCTTGTATCAGAAGGCCTTGTTGATTATGTTGCGATGGATGTTAAAAATTCATTTGAAAAATACGAACTTACTTCAGGCGCAAAGGTTAATTTAGAAGATATTAAAAAAAGTATTTCATTTTTGCTTGAGGGAAGAGTTTCATACGAATTTCGTACAACTGTGGTGTCCCAGTTTCACACACCACAAGATATTGTGGAAATTTCTAAAAATATTGTGGGTGCAAAAAAATATTTTTTACAGAATTTTTTGGATTCGGGAAATATTTTAGGGGAGAATTTAAGTCCTGTAACAAAGGAAAAACTCGATGAAATGGCGGTTTTGGCAGGAGAAAATCTATCTTGCGTAGCAATCAGATAAAAACACAATATGTTGGATTTTTGGTATTGACAAGCCCCAATATATATGATATAATGGGTCTACACTGAAAAATTTAGCTAAGGG
>CALAUK010000076.1 GCA_937892135.1 uncultured Clostridia bacterium
GACCCTCTGCTTGTAAGGCAGATGCTCTCCCAGCTGAGCTATACTCCCGTTTTTGTCGCTCTCTCAAACGACATGAACTATTATACAAAAAATCGGCGCCTTTGTCAAGACAGTTTTGTTTCGTTTTTAGCCGTTTTTGGTTTAAAATAGCCGTTTTTTTAATTTATCTATGCGTTTTTAAACTAATTTACACTTTTTTAAGCTTTTTCTCTCTTTTTTTACACTTTTTATTTTTTAGTGCACTGTTTTAAAAGCTCTTCTAACTCCTCTTTATTGAAGTTATAAACATTATCACAAAACTGGCATGTAAGCTCAGCTTTTCCCTCTTCTGAAATAAGGTCTTCCATCTCTTGTTTTCCCATGCTTATAAGAGCTTTTTCAACTCTTTCGCGGGTACAATCGCACTTATATTCGGGGTGCGCTACGTCTTTATTGCTTATGAGCATATCAAAACCGTTTGTAACGCTGAAGATTATATCTTCAAGAGACATTCCATTTGTAAGCATAGTTGTTACAGACTCTGCCGCCGCAAGATTTTTTTCAAGCTTGATTGCAGTTTCCTCTGTACTGTCCGGCATAAGCTGCAAAATAAAGCCGCCCGCCTTTATAACAGACCCGTCCTTATCAACTAAAACACCTAATGCAACCGCAGACGGCACCTGCTCGCTTGTTGCATAATATGCAGTTATATCCTCTGCAATTTCACCTGACACAAGCTCCATCTGCGCAACATAAGGCTCCTTTAAGCCCAAGTCACATATAACGCTTAATGTTCCCTTTCCTATTCCGCCGCCAACATCAAGCTTTCCCGGATACTTATGCTCAACAACTGCGCCGGGATTAACAACATAACCCTTAACATTTCCGTTAGACGCTCCTACTGCAATAACACCTTCAATAGGACCATCACCTTTAATTCTTAAGGTAATTGTATCATTTTCGCCTTTAAGCATCCAACCCATCATTGATGCTGCCGTTAATAGCCTTCCAAGTGCCGCAGTGGGTGTTGGATATGTTTTGTGTATTCTTACTGCTTCATTCACAAGTTCAGTCGTGTCTGCCGCAAAAACTCTTATAGTTCCGTCAGCACTGACACCTCTTAAAATAGTATCTGCCATTTTTCTTTTCCTCTCAAATCTTAAAATCATCACATATATTTTATCAAGTATTTTAATAAATGTAAACACATTTTTATATTTTTCTTTTTAATTTACAAATATTTTTGACTTGACAAAAATATGTTTTAGTATATAATTAAATTAGCAGTATATTTACGGGAGGTACATTTATGGGCTTATTCAGCAAAATTGCCAGCATATTTGGCACATCTGATATAGGAATTGACCTTGGAACAGCATCTGTTCTTGTTCACGTTAAGGACAAGGGCATCGTTTTGTGTGAGCCAAGCGTTGTTGCCATTGATAAAGATACCGGAAGGCTCTATGCTGTTGGTGAGGAAGCACAGAAAATGCTTGGAAGAACTCCCGGCAACATAGTAGCGGTAAGACCCTTGCGTGAGGGTGTTATTTCAGACTATTCAATAACAGAAATGATGCTTAAGTACTTTATAAGAAAGGTTACCAAGAACCGTCTTTTCAAACCGAAAATTATGGTTTGTGTTCCAAGCGGTGTTACAGAGGTTGAGGAAAGAGCAGTTATTGACGCTGCAACTCAGGCAGGCGGAAGGCACGTATTTCTTATAGAAGAGCCTATTGCCGCAGCAATAGGTGCAGGAATTGACATAAGCCGCGCTTGCGGAAGTATGGTTGTAGATATCGGCGGTGGTACTTGTGATATAGCTGTAATCTCCCTGGGCGGAACAGTTGTTTCTAATTCCATAAAGGTTGCGGGCGACAAGTTTGACGAAGCGATAATTAAGTTTATAAGAAAGAGATACAGCGTTGTTATAGGTGACAGAACAGCCGAGGAACTTAAAAAAAGCATCGGCAGTGTGTACAGGCTTGAAGAAGAAAAATCCATGGATATAAGAGGCCGTTCTTTAATCTCCGGTCTTCCTACCACTCTTACAATAACATCCACTGAGATAAGAAGCGCATTGGACGAGGTTGCAATCCAGATTGTTGATGCTGTGCATTATGTTTTGGAGCGTACTCCTCCGGAGCTTGTTGGCGATATATCTGAAAATGGTATCGTTTTAACAGGCGGCGGCGCTATGATTTCAGGTCTTGATAAGCTTTTGATGGAGAAAACAGGAATAGATGTTTATCTTGCCAAAGACCCGCTTTGTTGCGTAGCAAAGGGAACAGGCGCTTCACTAGACCACATACATCTTTTAAGAGACAAGGGTTCAAGAATATACGATTATGAATAAAAAAATGACCGCATCAGCGGTCTTTTTTTTATTTCTTCTTAAGCTCGTTATATATGTCGCTTTTTCTTAAGCCCCTGTCCTTTGCGGCAGCTTTCATGGCATCAGTTTCGCTCATTCCCTGTTTCTGATACATTAAAACGTGCTCGCTTATTGACATATTTTCAAAAAAGCTTTTTTCGTCTTCCTCGCTTTTTCCCTCTATGATTAACACAAATTCGCCTTTGGGAATATTTTCTTCATACTTTTCGTTTGCACTTTCAAGGTCTGTTAAAACTATTTCTTCAAACTTTTTAGTAAGCTCGCGAGCGATACATATTCTTCTGTTTCCGAAAGTATCATAAAAATCCTTAAGGGTCTGACGCAGCTTATGAGGAGCTTCATAAAAAATCATAGTTCTCTTCTCGTTTCTAACCTCCTCAAGATGAAGCTTTCGCTGACGGCGGTTCATCGATAAAAATCCCTCGAAGCAAAATCTTCCCGTCGGAAGTCCCGAACATATAAGAGCACTTATTCCTGCAACGGCTCCCGGAACGGGACTTACTTTTATTTTTTGCTCTATACAAAGCTTAACCAGATCTTCTCCGGGATCAGAAATAGCAGGTGTTCCCGCATCTGAAACAACGGCAATATTTTTTCCCTCTTTAAGCATATTTATAAGAAGCATACCTTTTTCTTTTTTGTTATGCTCATAATAGCTTGTCATCTTCGTATTTATCTCAAAATGATTCAATAGCTTTAAAGTCTGCCTTGTGTCTTCTGCGGCAATAAGGTCAACTTCAGATAGGATTTTTAAGCATCTCTCGCTTATGTCGCCAAGATTTCCTATTGGAGTTGCACATAAATATAAAGTTCCGTAATCGCTCATTTTTTATCTCCTGTAAATCTTATTTATCATATCAGAATAATTTCCGTCCTCATCATAAACATATATAGGCTCCATCATTTTAAGGTCACGGCCTCCGTTTTTAGCCCCCTCAACCAAAGCGATATTTGCCTTTTTATCCTTTGACGGATGAACCATCCAAAGACGCTTAGGCTCAATTTTATATTCACGCATAAGACAGAAAATGTCCACAAGTCTTTCAGGCTTATGTACCATATAAAGCCTGCCCAACGGCGATAAAAGCTCAGACGAAACTTTTATGACATCTTCTAATGTGCACATAATTTCGTGCCTTGCTATCGCTTTTTCGTTTTTTTCATTAATTATTCCACCCGAACTTTCGATATACGGAGGATTACAGGTAACCGCTTCAAAAGAGCCTTTTTTAAATTCGTTTAAAGCGTCTTTTAAATCCATATTATAAATAAAAACTCTTTCCTCAAGGCCGTTAAGACTAACGCTTCGTTTTGCAAGGTTTGCCTGCTTTTCCTGAATTTCAATTCCGCATATTCTTTTTGCCTTGGTTTTTCCCGCAAGCAAAATCGGCACAATTCCGTTTCCTGTGCACAAATCCATGATACTTTCTGCCTTTGTGTCCTCTGCTATGTATGACAAAAGCACTGCATCAACGCCAAAACAAAAGCTTTCAGTATCCTGAATAATACGAAGTCCATTTAGCTGTAAGTCATCAATTCTCTCTGCCATATATATCCCCTCTGTGTATAAAAAAATCGAAAGATTAATAAACCTTCCGATTTTTATTAAGGCATTTTTATAATCTTCTTGCTCCAACGTATCTTGATGCATAATATCCTGTGTCAATACTTGTTACACAAACAGAATATCCGGGCTTAGGAGCATGAACCATATTTCCATTACCTATATAGATACCAACATGGCCTATTGAGCTGTAGCTTGAAGTATCAAACAGCACAAGGTCACCCGGAAGCAAGTCTGACTTACTCTTTACAACTGTTCCGTTTGAAGCCTGTCCTGCTGCTGTACGATTAAGCTTATAGCCAAGCTTTCCGTAAACATAAGATGTAAGACCTGAGCAGTCAAAACCTTTGGGAGATGAACCACCGTAAACATAAGGAACACCTATGTACTGCATCGCAAGATTAACTGCACTCTGCCCTACACTGCTCACATTAAAGCCTGCTTTTCCTGCTTTTTTCGCTGCCTCATACACATCATAAGACACATACTCTAAATATTCATTAGACATAAATGCATCTTTGCCATCATTAGAAACAATCGCAAAACCGTTTTTCTCTCCGATAACTTCAAAGCAAGTACCATTTTGAGCACTTCCGATTACATTACAATACACATTTGCATCTTCACGGACATTAAGTGCATTTGCTGTAACCTTTGCATACTTAGCTTCCTGATAGTAAGAAGCAATACTTCCATCATTTGAAGTCAATGTAATATACTGTCCTTTAACAAAGCTGTCTGTTCCGTTATTTGAAATTTTATACCAGCCGTCTTTGCTTTCTAAAACTTCGACGCCGGCTCCTCCGTTTAAACCTTTAACAATATTATAGTCAGTTCCGGGGCCGCTTCTTACATTAAGATATGATGCATTAACCACACCGCTTGCTGCCCACGCAGTAACTAACGGAGCAACGGCTAAAGAGCACGCAATACTGACTGACATAATTATCTTATGTAGTTTTAGCATAAAGTACCTCCAAAATCCATCTTTTAAACTACAATACTATTGTACTACAAAAAATAGATTTTGTCAAACATTTTTAACAACTTTTTTAATAATTTTGTAACAATTATACTATATATGCCCCTCTTTTGTGATTTTTCCACAAAATCTCTCTCTTTTCTTCGTTTGTTTTAACCTCTGCTTTTTAGTTTCAGCGTAGCTTTTAAAATATTTTGTAATAGTTTTAATAAAAAATTCCCGGATGCCTTAAAAGACATCCGGGAATTAAATTATCCAACGTATGACAATGCTTCTTCAAGCCAGAACACGCCAATATCCAAAGCTGCCCACAAATTATCTCTCTGCGCTTTTTTTATGAGCTTGTTTTTGATATTCATATAAGAATCATTCTGCTGAAGCTGAATTACAACCTTCTGTGCAATATCTACCTCGCCTACTTTTTTAAACTCGCTTAAAACAAAAGAAACAATAAATTTATCATCAGGATTTCCGTAAAAAATATTGTCGCCCTGTCTTACAAGGGGCTTATCCTTGTACATAAGCAATTTGCTTTTTTCCTTTTTCTCTGCCATAATATATCCTCCTAACTTATAAGAACCGCTTTCCGTGTATGTAAACAGAAGAAAGCTTAAAATCTTCATCTATTATATTAAGGTCGGCATCGGCGCCTTCCTTTATTATTCCCTTTGTATTAATGCCTAACAGCTTTGCGGGGTTATATGTTGCCATCTTAACCGCATTTTCTTCTTCTATTCCCCACGAAATAAGATTTTTAACACAATCGTGCATAGAAGTCGCTCCGCCTGCGATGGTTCCATCTTCAAGCCTTGCTACATTGTTTGAAACAATCACCTTGCCACTTGCACTCTCATATTCTCCGTCAGGCAAACCCTCAACAATTTCTGTATCGTTTATCACTATTATTCTGTCGGGTCCAAATATTTTATATGCCATTTTAACACAGCTGTCCTTAACATGAAGTCCATCCGAAATAAGCTCAACCATCATATCCGTCTCAAACGCCGCAGCTATAAGACTTAAGTTTCTGTGATGCAACGACGGCATAGCATTAAAAAGATGTGTAACCAGCTTAGCACCATCCTTAACAGCGCTCATACAGGTATCATAATCTGCTCCCGTATGTCCTAATGAAATCTTTACTTTATCAGAATTCTCTTTTATAAAATCCAAAGCTCCGTCTGTTTCAGGCGCAACAGTTAAAATCAAAATATTTTCTCCCGAAGCCTCATTTATCTTGTTAAAATCCATCTCTTTGATGCTTTTCAGCCAATCTTCCCTGTGCGCACCTTTGTGCGACTTTGAAAGATACGGCCCCTCCATATTAACTCCGAGAAGTTCTGCTCCAAAGCCCTTTTCAGAGACAGCCAGCTTTGCAGTTTCCATCTGGCACAGAAGCTTATCTTCAGGCTGTGTAAGAGTTGTAATAAGGTAAGCTGTTGTTCCGCTCTCAGCAAGGTGTTTTGAAAGCTTTTTATAACTCTCAAGGTCAGCATTAGCGGCACCTACTCCTACCCCACCATGCATATGAATATCAATATATCCCGGGATAACCTTTTTTCCTTGTATGTCAATCTCTTCGCCATAACCTTCAAGATTTTTTCCGATTTTTACAATTTTCCCGTCTTCTACTGCTATATCACAAGCTTCAAAAACGAAATTCTCATTAAGTACTTTTCCGTTTTTTAAAATCATACTATCACCCATTACTCACTACACTTGCGAGTTTTTAAAAAGGATGCTGCAATCATCCACGACACAAGCTGCATCATAAAGAACGCAAAAAGCAAAACAGTTATCGCAAAAGTGTTTTGCACAACCAAAGATAACATTAAAACCGACAGAATTCTTCCAAAATTAAAATATATTTCTTTAACACAGCTTGTTTCAAGCGTCTTTCTGGAAAGCTTATTGTCTACCTCATCAAGAACGCTATAATATTCAACATTAAGCGAGGTCTGAAACTGAGGCAAAAACAAAGATGTTACAATACCAAAAATAAATACCGAAAACAAATTCAGCCATAAAACAAGCAAAAGCGCCACAGCAGACTGAACAATCGCTGACACAAGCATCGGTCTGTACAACTTTTCTGTGATATTGGTTTTATTCATCAGAAAGTTTCCTAAAATACCTGCTATTGCACAAACAGCCACATAAAGACCTACCGAGAGTTCGTTTCCGGCTATTTTTAGTATAATAACCGGCATCAGAAATGCAAGCACGCCCTCTTTAAGACCCCTTATTAAATCACAAGCCGATACTAAAAAATACTTTTTTGAAGTTACAGATTTTAAAAGCACATTTGCAAAGTATGTTTTTCTGCTTTGTCCGCGCACCTTAGGCAGCATAAAGCACAAAAAAGTTGCCACACTGCACATAACCACGCACAGTGAAAAGACTATAACATAGCCCGCTCTGCCACCGGACAGAAGAATAACAGCACCTGAAATAACAGGAAGCAAAATTCCTAATATAACAGAAATGATGCTTTGAAACAAAACATACTGCTTTCTTAAAAAGCTTCCTACCATAACATTAACCAGTGAATTGTATGAAATGTAGAAAAATGCTGTACCAAGCCCGGAGAGCATACTTATTAAAGCCAAATACTTCCCCGGCTCTTTATAAAACCATATAAGGCACACATAGGCCGCAACATAAACTACCGACCCGAAACACATACTGACCTCATAGGTCATCTTCTTTGCAAATATTCCCGCAAGACAGCAAAACAAAACCATAAAAGCCGCCATCAGAACATTATACCTGATAACAAGCAAAATAGAGCCTTCGGATGCAAATCTGTAAATGAAAGTATTTATAAATACCGTGGAAAAGGAGCCAGCTGCAAGCATACAAGTCATAATGCCTAAAAGGATTCCCTGACCCTTCATAAACAAGCGGTTAGACAAGTATCTGGAAATCATCAGACTGATTCTGTTAAATATTCCACTCATAATAACCTCCGAATACGGGAAAGTTTTCCCTTTTTCGTTTGCTTATTTATTCTTTAAATACTCATTCATTTTTGCAACAAGCTCTTCACAGTCTTCGCCGTGAACCATGCAAGCCTCTTCTAAAGACTCACCTGCTGCAGACGGACAATGCAAGCAATGCATGCCTATCTCCATAAGGAACTTTCCAAGCTCCGGGTCAATTTTTAAAACATCTGCAATAATAGTATCCTTTGTAATCATAATTTCAAATCCTCTCTTTAACTTTTTATATTAACTTTTCATACAGAAAAATTAAGTTTACTCATTTTCTTCTTTGTTTTCTTCTGTTTTCTCTTCCTCTTTCGGCTCTTCAGGGGGCTTTACGTCAACTCTTATGACACCTATGCCCTGACCATTTCGATAAAACTCTTCTCTTTTCTTTCTTTCCTCTTCAAGACGGCGTTCTTCTTCGGCTTTTCTTTCAAGCATTCTCTTTTCCTCTTCTGCCTGCCTCATCTCACGCTCTCTTGTAAGACGCTCGTATTCATCAAGCTTACCTTCGAATATGGCATCAAATTCTTCTCCCGTAATCTTTTCATGCTCTATAAGATACTCAGAAACACGATTAAGAATTTCGATGTTCTCAGAAAGAATTTTTTCACATCTTTCAAAACAATCACAAACAATTCTTTTAATCTCTTCATCTATCTGAGCGGCAACATTTTCGCTGTAATCACGGCTGTGACCAAAATCCTTTCCTAAGAAAACCTCCTGGGAAGAGCCATATTTAACAGGTCCTATAACATCGCTCATACCATACTTTGTTACCATATCACGGGCAATCTGGGTTGCTCTTTCAATGTCATTTGAAGCGCCTGTGCTTATATCGTCTAAAACTATTTTTTCTGCAACACGTCCGCCCAACAGAGAAACAATGCTCTCTATCATACGATTTTTAGAAGAATACCACACATCCTCTTTTGGAACATGCATTGTATATCCGCCTGCCATACCTCTCGGTATAATAGAAACCTCGTGAACAGGGTCCTGAGTTGGCAAAAATCTTGACACAACAGCATGACCTGCTTCGTGAACTGCGGTAAGCTTTTTTTCGTGGTCGTTTATTTTTCTTGATTTCTTTTCTGTTCCAACCGCCACGCGCATCATTGCATCCTGAAGATGTTTGTCTCTTATAATTTTTTCGCCCCTTCTTGCAGCAAGAAGAGCCGCCTCATTCATAAGATTTGCCAAATCCGCTCCCGTAAAACCTGAAGTTGCCTTTGCCAATACCTCAAGGTCAACATCTTCTCCTAATG
>CALAUK010000077.1 GCA_937892135.1 uncultured Clostridia bacterium
CTCGGTAATATTTACTATTACACAGAAAAAATCAGGGATAATTTTTACTATTATGAGGCACATTTTTAAATGTATTTTAAAATAAAGTAAGGAGTAATGGCTTATGAAAGCAAAAAGATACATTTTAATACTTCTGGCGGTTTCGCTTCTTTTGCTTTCGGGCTGTAATAAAAAAGAAGAGGCTGACGGCGCGTTTTCTTCCGAGGCGGGCGAATTTATGGTTTATGAAAAGCTTGGCGAGGATACACTTTACCTTTCCGTGTGGGGATTTGACACATTTAACCCCATAGCGACCTCTTCCGAGGCGGTTGCAGATGCGGCTTTTTTAGCGTTTGACCCGCTGTTTCGTATGGACAAAGACTACCGTGCTGTGCCGATGCTCGCCTCAGGCTACTCCGTTTCAGATGACCGTCTGACTTACGAGATAAACCTTCGTGACAAGGTTAAATTTCACGACGGAACAGATTTTACCGCAGCTGACGTGGTCTACACTGTAAACGAGATATATGGCTTAGGCGTGACGAGCCAGTTTTATGAAAATGTTTTAAACATTGAAGAAATCAAGGAAAAGGGGAAAGGAAGTGTTGTAATAAAGCTCTTTTCGCCTGACCCGTTATTTGTAAACAATTTAACTTTCCCCATTGTTAAAAAAGGGTACTCAAGCGAGGAGAAAATAACAGAGCCTGTTGGAACAGGTCCGTTTAGATTTGTTAAATCTTCCCTTGTTCGTGCAATGTATTTTGAGGCAAATGAGGAGTACTTTTTAGGTACGCCTAAGATAAAAAATGCGGTTTGTAAGCTTATTCCCGAAAAGGATATGCAGACCTACACTCTTGAGGCGGGGCAGGGCGATGCCGCGTGCGTTACGGAGGAGGCTCTTTCTCAGTATAACCCCAAGGGAGCGGTTAAAACAGTTTACTATAACAACCGAAATCTTACCTTTATCGGCATAAACACAAAAAAAGCCTTTCTTTCATATCAGAAAGCAAGGCAGGCAATAAACAAGGCGATAGACAGAAAAGATATTGTTGATTCCGTTATGTACGGAAACGGCGAGGCAGTTAATTTGCCTTTCCCTTATAACAGCTTTATCTATCCTGAAGAATATAAAGACACTAATAAGGACACTGCGGCGGCGGTGAGCCTTTTAACTGAGGCGGGCTTTGAAAAAGATACAGACGGCATTTTCGTCTTAAAAGAAGACGGCGAGGTTAAAACCCGTGCAAAAGTGGGCATTTTGGTAAACCTTGAAAACGAGCAGAGGGTTTTAGCTGCAGAAAAGATAAAGGCATCTTTGTTGCAGGCGGGAATATCGGCGTATATTGATAAGACCGATTTTGAAACATACAAAATGCGAATAGAGACGGGCGAGTATGATATGTTTATAGGCGAGGTTAAAACAAAGCTTTCGTTTAACCCGACAGCTCTTGCAGGGCGTGATGCGCACTTTAGTATATACTCTTCCGAGAGCATGGAGGAGGCAATAAGAAAGGTACGCTTGTCTTCAGGCGATGAGGAAATTAAACAAGCCTACCACGAGCTTTCAGCGTGCTATATGGAAAAGCTAAGCTTTATTTCTCTTTTCTTTGAGCGTGATGCTATGCTTGTTTCTTCTGCTTTAAAAAATGCAGACTTTGCAGTTTCTAAAAATGAGTTTTCAAATTTGTATTTGTGGGAGAAAAACAAAGAAAGTGAATAGTGAAGAGGTATTGAGAAAACTCCTGCGGAGTTTTTCATTAGAATAAAGGGTGATAAAAGTGAAAAGGAAAATGGGAATGCGTGAATATATAAGAAAAAACAAAACAACCTTTGCGGTTTATGTTACGCTGAGATTATTGGTTTTAATGGCTTTAATCTTTTCTCTTTTAAGAGGAAGATATGAGCACGTTTTCGTTTGCATGCTGACTCTTATTTTATTCCTGACGCCTATGTTTATTGAAAAGAATATGGGAATAAAGCTTCCGACGGCACTTGAAGTAATTATGCTTTTGTTTATTTTTGCGGCGGAGATTTTAGGCGAGATGAACAGCTTTTATATTAAATACGCCTGGTGGGACACGATGCTTCACACGATAAACGGCTTTTTATGCGCGGGAGCGGGCTTTTCTTTGGTTGATATTTTAAACCGTAACAGCAAAATTAAGTTTTCTTTATCTCCCGTTTATATGGCGGTGGTCGCGTTCTGCTTTTCTATGACGATAGGCGTTTTGTGGGAGTTTTTTGAGTATGGGTGCGATATGCTTTTAAAAACCGATATGCAAAAGGACACCATAGTAAGCCTTATTTCGTCTACATATCTTGATCAGACGGCTTCAAATAAGACGGTTTTAATTGAAAATATAAAAGATATTTCGATAAACGGTGTTAATGTGCCCGGCTACCTTGACATTGGTCTTATAGACACTATGAAGGATTTATTGGTTAACTTTATAGGTGCGCTTGTGTTTTCCGTTATCGGCTTTTTCTATGTTAAAAACAGAGGCGAGAGCAAAATCGCAAAGCACTTTATTCCAAGAATAGAAGAAGAAATGAAATAAGCAGAGCTTTTTCGTGAAATTCGCACCTTGCGAATGAAATAAAATTGCTGATGGCAATTTCATTATCTATCAGGGGGGAAATTATATGGAAATAACACGAAATTATGGTATAGACTTTTTAAGAATGGTCAGTATGTTTATGGTCTGCCTTTTGCACGTTCTGGACGTGGGAGGCGTTCTTTCAGCCTTAAAGGCAGGCACTCTTTCTTACACGCTTTTGCATCTTTTAAATGTGCTCTCCTTTGGCGCTGTAAATCTTTATGGCATAATTTCAGGATATGTCGGAATCAATTCGAGGCACAGAATAAAAAGCATTATAGCTTTGTGGCTTCAGGTGTTTTTCTATTCGGTTTTGCTTTGCCTTCTGCCTTATTATCTAAGGCCCGGCTCAGTGCCGGAGGCTATGGTATGGCGTGCGTTTTTTCCTGTGTGCACGATGCAGTACTGGTATTTTACGGCATATTTTCTGCTGTTTTTTGCAGCTCCTTTTTTAAACGCGGGCATTAAGGCGATGGAGGAGAAAAGCCTTCGGTTTCTTCTTTGTGTGGGCTTGGTGATGCTGTGTGTTCTTCCGAGAGGCTTTCAAAGAGACATTTTTCTTTTATCTGACGGCTACAGCTTTTTGTGGCTCGCGTTTTTGTATATCTTAGGCGGATATATCAGGCTTTATGAGCCTTTTAAAAATGTGAGGGGCATATATCTTGTTCTGGCATATTTGCTTTTGTCGGTTATTTCGCTTCTTCCAAGACTTTTTGCGCCCGAAAGATATGCCCTTTATTTAATCTCATATATATCGCCAACTGTGGTTTTGGGCGCTGTGTGTCTGTTTCTGGCGTTTTCTAAAATGAAAATAAGGTTTGG
>CALAUK010000078.1 GCA_937892135.1 uncultured Clostridia bacterium
AGAACGTCTTCAAAGGTTTTTTCTATTCCGTAAAGTCCCTGCCCGTCATCACCCGTAAAACCTATAAGCTGAGGCGCTAAAAGGCCGTCTGTGTAGTATCTTTTTGAGTCCTCCTCCAAAATTACTGCGCTGTAAAAATCTCTCGTGTCCGAAGAGGTTCTTAATTCTCTTATCTTATCAACTGTTGTAACGTCAACCTTTCTTGCAATACGGACATAATCAGACTTCTGTGTTACTTTTTTATACACGCTGTCATATTCAAGGCCCAAAAGCTCACTTAGTCCTTTGGCTAAAACCTCAGCGTTTTCAACAGCTGTCGGCTGAACTGCAACTGTGTATGCAGTGGCACTTACAGCAAGCTCTTTTCCGTTTCTGTCATATATAGTTCCTCTTATAGGCGCAATAGGAGTGTCCTTTGTCTGCCTTGCTTCAGCGATTTTCTTAAGCTCAGTTCCCCTTATAATCTGCCAGTAGCCTACTCTTAAAACAAGTGCCAAAAGAGCCAAAACAAAACCCGCCATAAGCACAAATATTCTTACCTTTACAGTCTTCTTAGGCACAGCCATAACCTTTCCTCCACCACAAATTTGTCAAATTTCCTTAATTTTCTTACTTTATCTCAATAAGCACAAAAAGCAAGACCCAACATTACAGGGCTTTCTGCCCGAAGGTCTTACTTTTTTATTGTAAATTCAATATTTATTAAAATTATAATGTTACCAGTTTGCTATTATTCCTAAAATGTTTTTACCTAAATTAAAATCAGCTTCCTCGTTATTCTTTGTTTCAACATAGTCGTCTTTTTTAAGGTCAACATAGACAACCTGATGTGTTTCGGGGCGCTGCATATTATATGTAGCCACAGCATCAGCTTCAATCTGCTTTAAATCCAAAGCCGCCTCAGCCTCCATCATCTTCTCCTTTGTTTTAGCCTGAAGATTTAAAAGCTCAGTTCTGCTCTCGGCAAGCTCTGCGTTCTGGGCATAGATTTTAACTTCTCTGCCTATTAAGCAAAATGCCATAGCGCAAATTATAGCTACATAGAAAAGAAGCACTGCAAGGTTAAGTCTCTTTGCAGCCTGTCTTCTTGACTGCTGAGTTTTTGCAGTTCTTACGGGCTTTCTTACACGCTGAGCCTCGTAATCTAATTTGTACGCAAGGTTGCCTGTGATGGCAGGTCTGTTATTCATTTAATCTTCCCCCTACTCCGATTTTTCTTAAAGTTAATTAAAGTTTCTCAAACACACGAAGTTTTGCACTTTTCGAGCGCGAGTTTTTAATAAGTTCCTCTTCTGTTGCGATTATCGGCTTTCTTGTTATAACCTTTCCTCTCTTTTCTCCCCCGCACACGCACACCGGAAAATCCTTAGGACATGTACACCCTGAAGACAGTTTTAAAAAAGTATCTTTAACAATTCT
>CALAUK010000079.1 GCA_937892135.1 uncultured Clostridia bacterium
AAAAGCCAACCATCACGAAGAACTGCCTTTGTTGCCTCTTCGTCTTTATAGTAGCACTTCATAACGCCGGCTCCCTTTACTGCAAGCTCGCCAACCTCGCCACGCGCAACTTTTTCTCCATTCTCGTTAACAATTTTAACTTCCCAGCCGTATCCCGCAATACCGATTGCGCCAACCTTGTGTATATTTTCTACACCAAGATGAACACAGCCCGGTCCTATTGACTCAGAAAGGCCATAGTTTGTGTCATAATCGTGCTTCGGGAAAAGAGTTTTCCATCTTTTAATAAGAGAAGTAGGCACAGGTTGAGCGCCTATGTGCATAAGTCTCCAGCTTGATAAATCGTATTTTTTAATATCTATTTCACCGCGGTCAACAGCGTCTAAAATATCCTGAGCCCACGGCACCAAAAGCCACACTATACTGCACTTTTCAGAAGATGCGCAGCTTATAATTGTTTCAGGACGGACACCCTTTAACAAAACCGCCTTGCTTCCTGTTATAAGGCTTCCGAACCAATGCATCTTAGCGCCCGTATGATAAAGGGGCGGTATGCATAAAAACACGTCGTCATGAGTCTGAGAGTGATGATTCTGCTCAACCTTGCACGAATGAACAAGCGCTAAGTGATTATGCAGAATCGCCTTAGGAAATCCTGTTGTACCGCTCGAAAAATATATTGCCGCATCATCATCGTCCGAAAGTGCAACATCGGGCTTTGCGCTTGAAAAGTTTGCCGCAAGATGAAGATAGTTTTCAGCAAATGTCGGGCAGTTGTCGCCAACATAGAAAAGAAGCTTAACCTTAGGCATCTTATCGCATATTTCTTCAATTCTTCCGATAAATTCAGGCCCGAAAATCAAGGCATCAACATCAGCTAAATCAACGCAGTACGAAATTTCATCTGAAGAATAGCGGTAGTTTAAAGGCACTGCAAGCGCACCCGCCTTTAATATGCCAAAGTAAACAGGAAGCCACTCCAAGCTGTTCATAAGAAGAATTGCAACCCTGTCCCCTTTTTTTATTCCGCGGCTTATTAAAAGATTTGCGCATCTGTTAGCCTTTTCTTCAAACACACTCCATGTTATCTCGCGGCGGAAATTCTGTCCGCTTCCGCTTTCTATAAGCTCATACTCTCTCCAGGTTACACGGCGAATTTCCTGAACCTCGGGGTTAATTTCAACTAATGCCGTCTCCTGACCGTATTTTTTCGCATTTATCTCCAAAAATTCTGTAATAGGCATAATAAAAAATCCTCTTTCAATCTATTTAAGGGCGAATTTTATGAACTAAAATTCTGTATGCGCCAACTCTACCAGGAGCAAAAATCTTTGCTCGCAAGGAGATTTTTGTGACGCCGTCAATTGATGTAGTGCTCGTCAGAGCACAAAAGAGCGTCAGCTCTTAAGAATTTTATGAACTAAAATTCTGTATGCATCAATTATATTACTTATTTTCCTCTTTGTCAACCCTTAAGACGCCACTCTCCGTGACGATAGCGTCCATTTTTATATCAAACTCATCGGCATCTATATTATCTGCAATCTGAAAATCGTAACAAAGCCCTGCTTTAAAGGCTTTTGTTTCTTTTAAAAGCCTGTCATAATAGCCTTTTCCAAAGCCTATTCTGTTTCCGTTTTTGTCAAAACAAATTCCCGGAACAACGATAAAATCGATCTCAGAAAGACTTGCCTCTTTTTCGTTTTCAGGCTCAGGTATTCCGTATGCTCCCTTTTTCATTTCGCCCTCAAGGTATGAAATCCTGAGGGTGTTAGTTTTAACATCTGTTATGGGAACTAAAACTTTCTTGCCCTCTTTTTTTGCATCTTCTATGATACTTTTAGTCAAAACCTCGCCAAAGCACGACATATAAACCAAAACGCACCTTGCTTTTTTATATTCTGTCATCGAAAGAATATTTTCACACGCCTTTTTTGAGGCTTCTTCTTTTCCCGAAAACTCTCTTCTTTTTTTCTTCATTTCTTCTCTGAGCGCTTGTTTGTTCATATTTTTCCCCCGATAAAAAAGGCGGAATTAATCCGCCTTATTTGTTATAACTGTCGAAAACCAATTTTACTTCGCCTGTGTTTAAAGCTATTGAAAACTCAGCATCAACTGTCATATCGTTTTGGGCAGGGATATTTTTTATTAAAAGCTTTTTGGGCTCATTTGTTGTTTTGTCAACATAAAGAAGAACTGAATTTTCTTCTATGCCCGAAACAACCTCTTCATATATCTTAAAGTTCTCATCCTCGCCCGAAGCTTTCCAAATCGCATTTGTGTTAATAAGAAGTGTTATTCCGTCTTCTCCTGCGCCCTCGCCCGCTGTTACATTTCCGTTATCGTCAACAAAGGACTTTTCCTCGCCTGTTACAACTGTATAGTCATAACCAAAGGTGAAGTCCTCAGTTTTTGCAGATATTTTAACTAAAGAAAGCTTATTTTTAAGGTCAACACTTACTTTGATATTCATAAGTAGTATAATCATCAAATATAAATTTATAAAAAGCATTAAATAACTGTACTTTTTCTACTGGTGACTCAATTATATCAAGTCCCCAAAATCTATTAATAACTTTAATTCTATAATTAATATCTGATTCGCTACCTACTCCAAACACCCTACCATGTTCTTTTACTAATCTACCTATTTTATATTTTAACGCTTCATACTTTTCATCAGGAACAATCTTTTTATCAAGTTTCTTATATACATTATCAATTGATTCAGTTAAATTATCATAAGCTTCTTTAAATCTTTTTCTATCTCTAGCATCTACAGTTCTACTAACAATAAAACCATCTATCTTCAAATTACATTTAATTCTCGTAATATCAGATAATGTATAAGCATAATGATTGCCACCATATCCCGT
>CALAUK010000080.1 GCA_937892135.1 uncultured Clostridia bacterium
ATGTTGATAATGTTGCAGGCGAAATAAGAGAAATCTGGGATTTGATGGGTTCGTCTTACGACGGATTTATCAGAACAACTGACGAACAGCACGAAAAGGTTGTTAAAAAGATTTTCAAAAAGCTCTATGATCAGGGCGATATCTACAAAGGTGAGTATGAGGGACTATACTGTGTGCCCTGTGAATCATTTTTTACACAGACTCAGCTTGTTGACGGCTGCTGCCCCGACTGCGGAAGAGCAGTTACTCCCACAAAGGAGACTGCATACTTCTTTAAGATGAGCAAGTATCAGGATAAGCTTATGAAGCACATTGAAGAAAATCCTGACTTTATTCAGCCCGAGGCAAGAAAGAGAGAAATGGTTAATAACTTCTTAAAGCCCGGTCTTCAGGATTTGTGTGTGTCACGTTCAAGCTTTTCGTGGGGTGTACCGGTTGATTTTGACCCTGAGCACGTTATTTATGTTTGGATAGATGCACTTTCAAACTATATCACAGCTTTGGGCTATGACCCTGACGGCTCAAGTGACCTTTATAAAAAATACTGGCCCTGCGATGTTCACATCATAGGAAAAGATATTTTAAGATTCCACACTATTTACTGGCCTATTTTGCTTATGGCATTAGGTGAGCCTTTGCCGAAGCAGATTTTTGGTCACCCGTGGCTTCTTTCCGGAATGGATAAGATGAGTAAGTCGCGCGGAAATGTTATGTATGCTGATGATTTAGCGGCTCTTTTCGGAGTTGACGCTATAAGATATTATCTTCTTTCCGAGATGCCTTTCGCGGCTGACGGAACAATCACTTATGAAACAATTATATCAAGGTTTAATTCTGACCTTGCAAACACATTGGGTAACTTAGTAAACAGAACGGTTGCCATGGTTAAAAAGTATTTTGACGGCGTAATTCCTGCACCTGCAGAATTAACAGAAGAGGACAAGGATTTAAGAGAGACTTGCGAAAGCTCTGTAAAAGGTGTTATCGAAAAGATGGCGTCTTTAAGAGTAGCTGATTCTTTGGAAATCATTATGAATCTTGCGAGACGCTCAAACAAATATATAGACGAAACTGCTCCCTGGGCACTTGCTAAGGATGAGGCTAATAAAGAGCGTTTGGGAAGCGTAATGTATAATCTTATTGAGTCTATAAGAATTATTGCGGTTTTACTTGAGTCATTTATGCCTGAGACTGCAGAAAAGATTTTCGCGCAAATTGGCGCAAGCGAAACAAGCCTTGAAAGCGCAGAGAAATTCGGCGCGACCGAGGCTAATACAAGTGTTGGAGATGCTGTTCCCTTGTTTGTTCGTATTGATGAGGCTAAAAAGCTTTTGGAGATTGAAGAGTTTAACAAGAAAAAATATCCTAAAGAAGAGCCTAAAAAAGAAGAAGTTAAAAAAGACGAAAAAGAAGAAATCACAATTGATGATTTCTCAAAACTTGACCTTCGAGTTGCTAAGGTTTTAAGCGTAGAAAAAATTGAGGGCGCAGATAAGCTTTATAAGCTTATGGTGGAATTAGGCGACGAGAAACGCCAGATTGTTTCGGGCCTTGCAAAGCACTATAAAGAAGATGAGCTTATAGGAAAAAATGTTATAATCATTAAAAACCTAAAGCCCGTTAAGCTTCGCGGTGTTGATTCATATGGTATGATTCTTGCCGCATCAGATGATAAGAATTTAAAAATTTGCACAGTGGACGGCGATATAAAGAGCGGTTCACAGGTGAGATAAAAGGAGTAGTTTGAAATGGAGAAATTAGGATTAAATGAAATCCGCGAGAAATTTTTAAGCTTTTACCAGAAAAAAGACCATTACCGTATGCCAAGCTTTCCGCTTGTGCCTCAGGAAGATGCGAGTCTTCTTTTGATAAATTCAGGTATGGCTCCCTTAAAGCCGTTTTTCACTGGAGCAAAAACTCCTCCGTCAAAAAGGGCAACAACATGCCAGAAGTGTATTCGTACACCTGATATTGAGCGTGTTGGTAAGACTGCACGTCACGGAACATTCTTTGAGATGTTAGGTAACTTTTCTTTCGGTGATTACTTTAAAAGAGAAGCAACAGCGTGGGCGTGGGAGTTTATAACTAAAGAATTAGAGCTTCCTTTGGACAGACTTTGGATAACAATTTACGAAGATGATGACGAGGCTTTTGAGATATGGACAAAAGAGGTTGGTATTCCTCCCGAGCGTATCGTGAGAATGGGCAAGGAAGATAACTTCTGGGAAATCGGAACAGGCCCCTGCGGTCCCTGCTCTGAGATTTATTTTGACCGTGGCGTTGAAAACGGCTGTGGCAAACCCGACTGTGCGGTTGGTTGCGACTGCGACAGATTTGTTGAGTTCTGGAATTTGGTGTTCACTCAGTTTGAAAAAGACGAAAACGGCGAATATCACAAGCTTTCTCATCCGAACATTGACACAGGTATGGGTCTTGAGAGACTTGCATCTATTATGCAGGGTGTTCCGTCTTTGTTTGATGTTGACACAGTGCAGAATATCATGGCTCACGTTGCTAAGCTTGCAAATGTTAAGTATGGCATAGACCACGACACAGATGTATCCTTAAGAGTTGTTACAGACCATATAAGAAGTACAACATTTCTTGTTTCTGACGGTGTTGTTCCGTCAAACGAGGGCAGAGGCTATGTTTTAAGAAGACTTCTTCGCCGTGCGGCTCGTCACGGAAGACTTTTGGGAATTTCCGGCACATTCTTAAAAGATGTTGCCCTTACTGTTATAGGCGAGTCAAAAGAAGCATATCCCGAGCTTGAAGAGAAGAAAGAATATATTCAGAAGGTTATTGCAATAGAAGAAGACCGTTTTGAAAAAACAATCAATCAGGGTCTTGAAATTTTGGCAGGAATGATAGAAAGCCTTGAAAAAGAGGGTAAAAAAGTTCTTGACGGCGAAAGCGCATTTAAGCTTTATGATACATACGGCTTCCCGATTGACTTAACAAAGGAAATCTTAGAGGAAAAGGGTATGGACGTTTTGGAAGAGGACTTCATAAAGGAAATGGAGGCTCAGAGAAACCGTGCCCGTGAGGGAAGAAATGTCGGAGAAGATGCGGCTTGGAGCGAAAATGTTTACTCTCAGCTTGGAAAAGAAATAACTACTGTTTTTGAAGGATACGAAAAATATTCTTTAACAGCTAAGGTGCTTGCGCTTGTTAATGGTGATGAAATTGTAGACAGCATCGGAACAGGCGAGATGGCAAACGTAATATTTGACAGAACACCTTTCTACGCTGAAAGCGGCGGTCAGGAGGGTGACACAGGTGTTATCTCGGGCAAAAACTTTGTTATGAAGGTTAATAATACAACAAAAGTTGGCGACGGAAAAATTCTTCACACAGGTGTTATCGAAAAGGGCGTTATCTCTGTTGGAGATGAGGCTGAGCTTAATATTGATGTTGAAAAGAGATTGTCGGTTTCAAGAAACCACTCTTCAACTCATCTTCTTCACAAGGCTCTTCGTGACACATTGGGAGTTCACGTTGCTCAGGCGGGTTCATCTGTAAATGCTGAGCGTCTTCGTTTTGACTTCTCTCACTTTTCCGCTATGACAAAAGAAGAGATTGAAACAGTTGAGGCAAAGGTTAACGAGATGATTTTAGCGTCTCTTGACATTGACGTAAAAGAAATGTCCATCGAAGAGGCTAAAAAGCTTGGTGCTATGGCATTGTTTGGCGAAAAGTACGGTGACAGAGTAAGAGTTGTTAAAATGGGCGACTACTCAACAGAGCTTTGCGGTGGTACACATATTAAAAACACAAGTATTGCGGGAATGTTTAAGCTTATTTCCGAGTCAGGCGTTGCGGCAGGTGTTCGCCGTATTGAAGCTGTAACAGGCTTTGGCGCATACAAGTATATGAAAGAAAATCAGAAATTGATTGAAGAAACTGCGGCGCAGATAAAGGCAAATCCCGCTGACCTTAAAGAAAAGGTTAATGCTCTTTCTGATGAGCTTAAAAATGCACAGAAAACAATCGACCAGTTAAGAGCAAAGATTGCTTCTTCTCAGGTTGACGGCATTTTAGAAAATGGAAAAGATGTTTCAGGCGTTTGCGTTTATGTAAAGAAGCTTGACGGCGTTGGAGCTGCTGATTTAAGAACAATCGGCGACAGCATAAAAGACAAGCTTGAGTCAGGCGTTTGCGTTCTTGCAGGAGTTTCAGACGGAAAGATTGGCTTTTTAGCTGTTGCATCAAAGGATGCAGTTTCCCGTGGTGTTCACTGCGGTAAGCTTGTTGGTGAAATCGCAAAAATCGCAGGCGGCGGTGGCGGCGGTAAGCCCGACAGCGCTCAGGCAGGCGGAAAAGATATTACAAAGGCTGACGAGGCACTTAATAAGGCAG
>CALAUK010000081.1 GCA_937892135.1 uncultured Clostridia bacterium
GGGAAAGAGGTTCAAAATCAATATTAAATGTGATAGGCGAGTGGATAGCATATTTATTTGTCCCATTAGGCTTTGGAAGCTGGCAGACGGCGGTTGCAACTGTTTTGGGTCTAGTTGCAAAAGAAGAGGTTGTTGGCGTGTTTGGATCTCTTTCTTCAATGGCGGATGCTTCTCTGGCATTTGAGATGGTTGAGGCAAACAGCACAACAGGGCTTTCTGTTATAGCATCTGAATTTTTTGCGCAAAGCCGTCTTTCAGCGTTTTCATTTATGATATTTAATCTTTTGTGTGCTCCGTGCTTTGCGGCTATGGGAGCAATTAAAAGAGAAATGAACTCTGCTAAATGGACTTGGTTTGCGATTGTATATATGTGTGTATTTGCTTATGCGGTTTCTCTTTGCGTTTATCAGATTGGACTTTTGTTTTCAGGCATACTAAGCCTCTGGACAGTTGTTGCCTTTTTGGTTATTTTTGTATTTTTGTATTTTTTATTAAGACCTCAGGCAAAAACAGGAGGTAAATTATGAAAACGATTATAGTTTTATTGGTTTTGATTTTAATAGTTGTTTTCATCTGCCGTTCAATGATAAAAAAGAAAAAGAGCGGTTCTTCATGCGGCTGTGGCTGCAGCGGATGTGCGATGAGTGATATTTGTAAAAATAAATAAAAAAGCTCCCTTTTGGGAGCTTTTTTTATCGTATTTCCCGAAATTTGTTTAAAAAAGGAAAAATAGGAAGAATTATAAAAAAAACGATACTTTTACACTTGACAGCGTGTTTTAAAATTGTTATAATGATGGGTGGTAAAAGTTAAGTTACACTTTTAATAATATATGAGGAGGATAAGTCTAATGGCAAGAAAAATGAAAACTATGGACGGTAATAATGCTGCAGCTTGGGCGTCTTATGCCTTTACTGATGTGGCAGCTATTTACCCCATTACTCCGTCATCTGTTATGGCTGAGGTAACAGATGCATGGGCAGTTGAAGACAGAAAAAATATTTTCGGTCAGCCCGTAAAGGTTGTTGAAATGCAGTCTGAAGCAGGTGCTGCAGGTGCAGTTCACGGTTCTTTGGGTGCAGGTGCACTTACAACAACATACACAGCTTCTCAGGGTCTACTTCTTATGATCCCCAATATGTATAAGATGGCAGGTGAATTACTACCTTCAGTTATTCACGTAAGCGCACGTTGTGTTGCTTCTCATGCTCTTAACATCTTTGGTGACCATTCAGACGTTATGGCATGTCGTCAGACAGGTTATGCAATGCTTTGTTCAAACAGCCCTCAGGAGGTTATGGACTTAGGTGCTATTGCGCATCTTGCTGCAATTAAAGGAAAGGTTCCTTTCCTTCACTTCTTTGATGGTTTCAGAACATCTCACGAAATCGACAAGATCGAGGTTTGGGATAATGAAGACCTTAAAGAATTAGTTGATATGGATGCTGTAAGAGAATTCCGTGCAAACGCAGTTAACCCCGAGCGTCCCGTTCTTCGCGGTAGTGCTCAGAACCCTGATATATTCTTCCAGAACAGAGAAGCATGTAATAAGTATTACGATGCTATCCCCGGTGTTGTTACAGAATATATGGATAAGGTTAACGCTAAAATCGGCACAAACTATCACGTTGTAGATTACTACGGTGCTCCTGATGCTGAAAAGATTTTGGTAGCAATGGGCAGCGTTTGTGAAACAATAGAAGAAACAATTGATTACCTAATGGCTAAGGGCGAGAAGGTTGGTTTAATTAAAGTTCGTCTTTACAGACCTTTCCCTGTTGACGCTTTCTTGGCTGCAGTTCCTTCTACATGTAAGAAGATTGCAGTTCTAGACAGAACAAAAGAGCCCGGTTCAATCGGTGAGCCTTTATATCTTGATGTTTGCGCTTGCTACAATGGTAAGACAGACGTTCCTATGATTATCGGCGGTCGTTATGGTCTTGGTTCAAAAGATACTATCCCTGCTGATATTATCGCAGCATACAAAAATCTTGATGCAAAAGAGCCTGTTAAGGGCTTCACACTTGCAATCGAAGATGACGTAACAAATCTATCACTTCCCAGAACAGAAATTCCTGATACTTCTGCTGAGGGTAACACAGCATGTAAGTTCTGGGGTCTTGGTTCAGACGGTACTGTTGGTGCAAACAAAAACTCCATCAAGATTATCGGTGACCACACAGAGCTATATGCTCAGGCATATTTCTCATATGACTCTAAAAAGTCAGGCGGTATTACAGTATCTCACCTAAGATTCGGTAAGAAGCCCATTAAGTCAACATACCTTATCAATAAGGCAAACTTCGTTGCATGTCATAACCCGTCATATGTTGACAAGTATGATATGGTTGAAGATTTGGTTCCCGGCGGCAGCTTCCTATTAAACTGCGCATGGGATGTTAATGAGCTAGGTCAGAGACTTCCCGCTAAGATGAAGAGATATATTGCAGAAAACAATATTTCTTTATACACAATCGATGCTATCGGTATCGCTAAAGAGCTAGGTCTTGGAAATAAGACATCTATCGTACTTCAGTCTGCATTCTTTAAGATTGCAAACGTTATTCCTTTCGCTGATGCAGTTGAATACATGAAGGCTGCAGTTGTTCGTTCTTTCGGTGCAAAGGGTGAGAAGATTGTTAGCATGAACCACGCTGCTATCGCAGAGGGTGAGAAGAACATCAACAAGATTGACGTTCCTGCAGACTGGAAGAATGCAACAGATGCTCCTGCAAAAGAAAAAGATGTTCCTGAGTTTATTAAGAATATTCTTGATCCCTGTAACAAGCAGAAGGGTGACACAATTCCCGTATCTAAGTTTATGAATATGGTTGACGGTCATATGCCTCAGGGTATGGCAGCTTACGAGAAGCGCGGTATCGCAGTTGATGTTCCTGAATGGATTGCTGAAAAATGTATTCAGTGTAACAAGTGTGCTATCGTTTGTCCTCACGCTGCAATTCGTCCTATCGCACTAACAGCTGATGAAGCTAAGAACGCTCCTGAAGCTATGAAGATGAAGGCTATGACAGGCAAGCCCGACTACCAGTTCACAATGGCTGTTTCAACACTTGACTGTTCCGGTTGCGGTAACTGTGCTAAGGTTTGTCCTGCTAAGGACGGCGGAGCGCTTGTAATGAAGAGCATCGATTCTCAGATGCCTCAGCAGGAATGCTTCGACTACGCTATTAAGACAAGCGTTAAGGAAGATTTGATTAATGCTCCTCTTAACGTTAAGAACTCTCAGTTCCGTCAGCCCCTTCTTGAGTTCTCCGGCGCTTGCGCAGGTTGTGGTGAGACTCCTTATGCTAAGCTAATCACACAGATTTGCGGTGATAAGGCATATATCTCTAACGCAACAGGTTGTTCTTCAATCTGGGGTGGTAGTGCTCCTTCAACACCTTACACAATAAACCACAAGGGCCACGGTCCTGCTTGGATTAACTCACTATTTGAGGATAACGCTGAGCACGGTTTAGGTATGGCAATTGCTGCTAAGCAGTTAAGAGAAAGACTAAAGAACCAGATTCTTGACATAGACTGTGAGACAGTTAAGCCCGCAGCAGAAGAGTGGGTTAACACTTATGATGATATCGATGCAAACGGTCCTGCAACAGATAAGCTAGTAGCTGCACTTGAAGAGTGCGGATGCGACAAGGCTTTGGCAGTTCTTGAAATGAAAGAATACTTGTCTAAGAAAGCTGTTTGGATCTTCGGTGGTGACGGTTGGGCATACGATATCGGTTTCGGCGGTCTTGACCACGTTCTAGCTTCCGGTGAAGATGTAAACGTTATGGTATTTGATACAGAGGTTTACTCTAACACAGGCGGTCAGGCTTCTAAGGCTACTCCTACAGGTGCTGTTGCACAGTTCGCTGCAGGCGGTATGCCCATTAAGAAGAAGAACCTTGCAGAAATCGCTATGTCTTACGGATATGTTTACGTTGCACAGGTAGCTATGGGTTACTCTGACGCGCAGACAGTTAAGGCTATTAAAGAAGCTATTTCTTACAATGGTCCTTCACTAATCATCGGTTACGCTCCTTGTATCAACCATGGTATCAAGGGTGGTATGACAGATACACAGAAGGTTATCGACAATGCTGTTAAGTCAGGTTACTGGCACACATTCAGATTTAACCCTGAAGCTGAAGTACCGTTCACAATGGATTCTAAGAATCCCACAGAGTCTTACAGAGACTTTATCATGAACGAAGTACGTTACAGCTCACTTGCTCGTAAGTTCCCTGAAAAGGCTGAAGAACTATTTACTGAAGCTGAAAAACAGGCTAAGGAAAAATATGAGCACTGGACAAAGTACAGCAAGCTTTTTGAGTAATTTATAACTTAAAACAATAAAAGGCTCTCCGTCATATTGGCGGAGAGTTTTTTTGTGAAAAATCTACAAAAAAATTATATTCTTGACAAATTATTTAAAATATGGTATCGTAGTATTATGTTTAAAATTTTTTAAATTTAGGGGGATAAAAATGAAAAACACAAGAAAAGTTTTAGCAGTTGTGATGCTTCTTGTTATGGCATTCACAGTGCTTACAACAGTTGCTTTCGCAGAAGATGAAGCAGCAGAAGTAAGCAGTATGTTCGGCACATGGTGGGCGATAGTGCCTCCCTTGTTTGCTATTGCACTTGCACTTATAACAAAAGAAGTTTACAGCTCTTTGTTTATGGGTGTTCTTTTGGGCGGATTGTTTGCGGTAAACTTTAGCCCAATTAAAACAGTTGACGTTATGATTAACGAGGGTATCATTGGCGCAGTATCGGGACTGGCAGGAATATTCTTATTCCTTGTTCTTTTAGGCATACTTGTTGCTTTGGTTAACAAGGCAGGCGGAAGCG
>CALAUK010000082.1 GCA_937892135.1 uncultured Clostridia bacterium
CCGTAAATGGCGAAAAGCTTCCCGTTTGGGTTTCTGACTATGTACTTATGACTTACGGAACAGGCGCTATTATGGCGGTTCCTGCTCACGACAGCCGTGACTGGGAGTTTGCAAAGAAGTTTAATCTTCCTATTATAGAGGTTGTTTCGGGCGGAGAAGATGTCCAGAATGAAGCATACACAGATGTTTCCGACGGAGTTATGGTTAATTCGGGATTTTTAACAGGTTTAAAGGTTAAAGATGCGATTTCAACTATGATAGATTACTTAGAGAAGAATGGTCTTGGAGAAAGAAAAGTAAACTTTAAGCTTCGTGACTGGGTGTTCTCGCGTCAGCGTTATTGGGGTGAGCCTATTCCGCTTGTTAATTGTGAAAAGTGCGGTTGGGTTTCAATCGGCGAGGAAAATCTTCCTTTAACTCTTCCTGATCTTGAAGATTTTGAGCCTGCTGATGATGGCGAATCTCCCTTGTCAAAGATGACTTCCTGGGTTAACACAACTTGTCCTGTTTGTGGTGGCAAGGCTGTTCGCGAGACAGACACTATGCCTCAGTGGGCAGGTTCATCGTGGTATTTCCTTCGTTATATAGACCCGAAATGTCCCGATGGTATTGCAAAAGAAGATTTGCTTAGATACTGGCTTCCTGTTGACTGGTACAACGGCGGTATGGAGCATACAACACTTCACTTATTGTACTCTCGTTTCTGGCATAAGTTCTTGTATGACATCGGAGCGGTTCCCACAAAAGAGCCATACCAGAAGAGAACATCTCATGGTATGATTTTGGGAGCAAACAACGAGAAGATGTCTAAATCAAGAGGAAACGTTGTTAATCCTGATGATGTTGTTAATCAGTACGGTGCAGATACATTCAGAACATACGAAATGTTTATCGGTGCATTTGACCAGGCAACACCGTGGTCTGAGCAGGGAGTAAAAGGCTGCTTTAAATTCCTTGAAAGAGTGTGGAATCTTCAGGGCTTTGTTACAGATGAGGAAGGTTATTCAAAAGAATTTGAGACCTTGATGCACAAGTCCGTTAAAAAGGTATCAGAAGATATCGAGAGAATGAAATTTAACACGGCTATTGCAACACTTATGAGCCTTGTTAATGAATTTACCAAAAAGGCATCGGTTACAAGAGGCGAAATTAAAACATTCTTACAGCTTCTAAACCCCACAGCTCCTCATATAACTGAAGAAATGTGGCAGAATTTAGGCTTTGAGGGAGATATTGCAGGTTCAGTTTGGCCGGAGTTCGATGAGGCTAAAACAATAGATGACCAGATTGAAATTGTTTTGCAGATTAACGGCAAAATCAAAGATAAGATTTTAATTCCTGCAGGTCTTGATAAAGACCAGACAGAAGCGGCTGCTATGGAAAGCGAAAAGGTTAAAATGGCTGTTTCAGACAAGCAGATTATTAAAAAGATTGTTGTTCCCGGAAAACTTGTTAACATAGTTGTAAAATAATTCATAATAAAACCTTGCATCTTTATATATAATAAAAGTGCAAGGTTTTTTTCTGCCTTGTGAAAGGGTGATATTATGGATAAGAAAAAAGAAAAAGAGCCCCGGGAAAAGGATGGAAAGAAAGATAATTTGGGTGTGTATATCCCAACGGAAGATGAAGTTGCAGAAAAAAGAGAATGGTCTGAAGAAAACAAGCTTTAAAAGAAAACCGCTTCGGCGGTTTTTCTTTTTTGGAAAAAAATCTTGATTATGGATATAAAATCTGCTATAATTGTTACATGTGTATATGTAACTTAAGGAGTGTTGGTATGTTAAAAAGAGCATTTGCTTTGTTTTTAGTTATAATTTCTCTTTTTTCTGTTTCGGCTTATGCAGATGAAACACCTGAAATATTCGGAAAATCTGCAATTTTAATTGATGCGGATACGGGAAGAGTTTTATACTCAAAAAATCCTGATGCAAAAGTTTTCCCCGCAAGCACAACAAAGATAATGACCGCTATTTTGGTTATTGAAAATTGCCAAGACAAGATGGGCGAGATAGTTGTTGCAAGCGAGGTTGTTAACACTATTATAGGCACAGGTGCAAGCAATATCGGTATTCTTCCGGGCGAGGAAATGACGGTCGAGCAGCTTTTATATGCGGTTTTATTGGCATCAGCTAATGAAGCATGTGATGTTTTGGCTGAATTTGTGTGTAATGGAAATGTAAGCGAGTTTGTTTCTTTAATGAACAAAAAGGCAGAAGAGCTTGGAATGGAGAACACAAACTTTGTTAATACACATGGTTTTCACGAGGATAATCACTACACAACAGCAAACGATATGGCACTTCTTGCAAAGTACGCCATGCAGAATGAAACTTTCAGAAAGATAGTTAAAACAGAAGATTATGTTCTTCCAAAAACCAACAAATACACATTTAATGGCGGAGAGAGAATTCTTTCCAACACAAATGATATTATAAAGCCTGTAAATTCAAATTATTATAAGTATGCAACGGGAATTAAAACGGGCTATACATCTCAGGCGGGAAACTGCCTTGTGGCATCTGCAACAAAAGAGAGTACAGAATCAGCAACCAAGTCTTCTATGAATCTTATCGCAGCAACCTTTAACTCACAAAGTGAAGACAATGACAGCAGAAAGAATACAGACGTTATTAATCTTTTTAAATATGGCTTTAATAATTTCAGTATGGTTTCTGTGTCGGTTCCCAATGAAGAGGTAGGCGAGGTTCCTGTTTTTGCAGGAAACGGTGCTGACAGCGTTACTGCGGTGGTTTCAAGTGAGGTTAAGGCACTTTTGCCATCAGGCGTTGATATTAAAACTGATATTAAAAGAGTGTGCACATATTATGAAGAAGTTAAAGCTCCTGTTAAAAAGGGAGATAAGGTGGGCACAATAGAGTATAAATTAATCGACAAGAAAACCGGTGAAGAAATCACTGTTGGAGAAGCTGATTTGGTAGCTAAAACAGATATTTCAAGAAACTGGTTTAAGGTTATTTTTACGGGCATAAAGAATATTCTTTTAAGTCCCTTTGTGGTTGTTCCTGTTATTCTTTTCTTTGTTTTTGTTCTTATTTTAATATATATGCGCAACTTAAGAAAGAAAAAAAGAAGACGCTACTTTAAGAAAAGAAGATACAGATAAAAAATGAAACGGGGTGTGTTATCATAAAAAGGATAGCGCAGTTTTATAAGGTAAGCTATGAACAGTTTAAAGAAGGTTTTTCTGAAGGCTTCTCTTGTACTGATGAAGAAAAAATAAAGACGGCTTATGATAATCTTAAACTTCCTAAAAGAGCAACAAAAGGCTCTGCGGGATACGATTTTTTCGCGCCGGCAGATATCGTTTTACAGCCCGGAGAAACTATT
>CALAUK010000083.1 GCA_937892135.1 uncultured Clostridia bacterium
GAAAAGATGTTGAAGATGCCCTCGTAGCACTTGCAACAGCATATTATGTTAAAGGCCCCTCTGTTCAGTACGATTCAACGAATTTTTCAGACATTCCTATGTCTTACGACCCTATTACCCGTCAGACATCGAATCGCGCTCCCGAATTTGCAACAGAAGACACAACTTATTTTTCCGTTTGCAGCCACTACGTTTATCATTTGTACAGACAGGCATTGGGCGTAACTCTTATGAACGGCAAAATGATGTATCCATACGATACTATGGCAACAAGCACCTTGTTTGGCTTTGCTGACAACCAGCTGGATTATCAGCTTTTAGGCAGCACCATTAATGACCCGATAACAGAAAATGATGTTGATTCAGCTTTCTTCCGTTGGATGAACTTTGACACAGCAACAGCTTATTATGGCGCTACAGCAACCCGTCGTTATATAGGCTATGGCCTGTTTGAGTCAGATTCTTTCACAGAATACACAGATGGTCTTGTGTTTAAAGACGACAGCTTCGAAGGCGAATACCGCTATTCATACTACGATGCAGACGGCAACTACATAAGCTATGATGATGCAAAGGCTAACTATGGAATGCCGTTCGTTACTAATCACGCAGAGAACCTCCGCCCCGGTGATATTTACGTAAATCACAGCCATACCTGGATTTACACAGGCGGCGAAAGAGTGCTTGAGTGTGGCGGAACAAAAATAAATACTGCTACAGGTGAAGACCAGATAGAAGCAAATGGTGCGATATTAGATCAGGCATCTCCCATGTGGCCGTTAAAATCCACAGGATCAAAGTCTCTGATAATTTTCAGACCTACATTGTTCTTAGCACCCGCAGGCTTTGACGAAGATGACGGAAACGATATTATTCCTGATTTGACTATTCCCGAAAGCACAAAGTCAAGACTTGAGTTCCCCGCTATGAATATAGACAGAACAGTAGACATAACACCTTTCGGAACAGTTGCGCAGGGCGAAAATATCACATATACAATCAAAATCACAAACGGCACAAACAGCCAATTCTACAAAGATTTCCTTAAAGGCCCCAAGGCTGATGAGGCTTATAAAAATCTTGTAGTAACAGAAACAATTCCCGCAGGCACAGAGCTTGTCGAAGGCTCCATTGTTGGCGGCGGTGAATATAAAGACGGCAAAATAACATGGAATTTATCTTCTGTCGCTCCCGGTGAAACCTTAGCATTAAGCTATTCCGTTAAGGCAGTTGGCGAAATCGGCACATATATTGTAAACAATGGCGGTATGGTAGATAATATCCCATCAAACTCTATTACAAACAAAATCGGCGCTGAAAAGCTTTCTGACGAAGCAAAAACAGCTTTGACAGGAATGGAAAATCTTGAAAACTACGGAACAGATACAGATTTTGCTGAAAATATTTATAAAGCACTTGGAAAAGAGCTTAATCTTCCCACTGCAGCAGAAATCACAGAAGAGTTCTTCACAGTTGACACTTATGTTGCAGGTAACCTTTCAATTGCTGTTGCACCCGACTACACACCCTATTCGGTATACAGACATCAGAAAGACACAGACTCATACAAAGACATTAAAGAAATGTTTATAAACAAGTACTGGGGCGGAAGAAGATTCTTTAAAAACGAAGAAGATAAGGAAAACCGAGCAGATGAGGCTATAAGAGAATTTAAACAGGGGCAGCTTGAAGCAGGCGACATTATAGTTTCTGTTAAAGTAAAAGACAAAAACAATTTAAATTATGATTTTGATAACATAAATGTTTTTGTTTATGACGGAAGCCGTCTTCTATGCTCAAGAAAAACACCCGAGGGAGTAACTTATGAGATAATTCCCGAAGAAAATGTTTTGACAGAGCTTACAAAGCTTTATATGACAGACAAAGATTTGTTCTTTGCGCTAAGACCTTCACAGGTTAAATAATTAAACATAGAAAACCCCCTCCCGAAGTATCGGGAGGGGGTTTTTATTATTCAATTTCTTTTTCTTCGGTATTTTCTATTACTTCTTCAGTTGCTTCTTCTTTTTTTGCTTTTGTCCTCTTTACAAGAATCAAAACCAAAACTATAACCGCCAAAAGAACAAGCACAATAGCCGAAGTAACCGCTATAATAACCACATTTGTTTTACTTGCACTAACAGCAGCCGCATCTGCACCTTCAACCTCGTACAACAACATAAACAATCTGTACAGGATAAGAGCTGAGTCAGCACGGCTTATCGCCTCAGTAGGCTTAAGCGCTCCGCCATCTTCTATAAGCTTTTCACGAACAGCCAACGAAACCTCCGGCCTTGCCCATGTGCTTATAAGCGAATTATCTGTAAAATGCAGATAATCAGCGGGATTTTCAGGCTCTGCATAGCCTTTTTTCTCGCAAAGAGTTCTCTTGCATATTGCAATAACCTCCTGGCGCAAAACATCGTATTCACCATGGAACATTCCGTCATCATAACCCTTAAATGTTCCTGTCTTTTCACCTGCCGCAACATACGGATAATAAGGATTATCCTCAGTAATGTCTAAAAATGCAGTTTTTAATGAGTGGTCTGTTGCAAAGAACATTCTTATAACAGCCTCAGAAAATGCATATCTTGTAAGTGTTCCGTTCGGGTTAAACTTGTCTCCGTCAAGAGAGAAGAAGCCTTTTGAAACCATAAACATTATAGCTTTCTGATGTTCTGCACTTAAGCCTGAGATATCCGAAATGTCAACCGTCTTATCAATCACAGTATATTTTGCAGCAAACGGCGTCATAAATACAATCGCCTTGTTCTTTTCGTCATACTGTCCGCCCCAGTTTTCAGTTCCCCTGGAAGTCTCAAGCTGAACTGAAGAAAACTCGCCCGAAGCAGGAAGAATAAATGTGATACCGCTTTCAAGCTGTGTGATAGGTGACTTTAAGTTATCGGTAAAGTTTATTTCATAAGAGCCATCTGACACTTTCTTTATATCAATTATAACCTTTTCTCTGTTTGAAAGAATGCTTTCAAGTGTTTCAGCTGAAAGAAGAATCTTTATGCCTGTATCACCAAGAATAAGCATAACCTCTCCTGCGCCGTACACTGTTTCTCTTATGTCTTCATCTAAAGTAATTCTTATGTTCTCATCGTCTTTAACGCCTTTAAGCGTAACATTTAATTGAGCCACAATTTCCTTGTTAAGAACAACGCCATTCTCTCCAAGTACGCTTTCAAACTCATCTAATATCTCATACGCTTTTTCCATTCCGTCATAAACTGCGTCTTCATCGATAGTTACTCTGTTGTCCTTAACCTTTATAGTTACCTCAGAGTCGTTTGAAACATAGTTTTTAATGTAGTCATAGATATCTTCTTTTGCCGCATCATTAGGTTCGCTTCCGTCAATCTCACCCAAAACTTCTGAAAGATGCTTTTCTCCGCCTCTGCTCTTTGAAAAATCAATCTTGATATTCGGAACAGAATTATCCTTTTTAGCCTCAGCGTTAAGCTCACCCTCGCTCATAAGAGTCTTTTTAGATGTGATTGTTCTCCACGCAGTACCGTTCTGGGCATTTTTAACTATAACACCGCCGACAAACGCATCGCCGTCATAAACAGTAACATAATATAAATCCTTGGAAAGCTTGAATATCTCGCCTATCTCGCCGTCAAAGGCATTTAAAACTTCTGCTTTAATAGCCTCTCTCTGAGCATCTGTAATAAGCATAAACACATCGTGATAAGCATAAATAGGTCTGTTAGCGAGCTTTGCATACTTTTCAAGATTTTCTATTGCCTCAGAAGCATTCTGCCAGCCCTCCATAAGAGCATAGCTTCCTGATGTTATATCAAACATGGGATAGTAATACACCTGGTCATATCTGTATGGACCATACATATTTCCCATACCCTTGCCGTAGTCTTCCGCTTTGTTAAGCTTCATTCTTTCGCCGTTTCTTATTGCAGCTATATAAACCTCTCCGCCGTATTCAGCGACAAAGTCATCTAAAATCCAACCCGCAGCAAGCAAGTCAGCTTTAGGCACATGATAGCTACCGTCTTCGCCTTTTTCATATTTAGACGGGTCTACACCTACAAGCTCTCTTGCATAAACATAATCGGGGTTTTCATAGTCAACAAGTGCACTTAAATGCACATCAGATTCCACTAAAGTAAGCTGTGCATTTGAAATCTTATATGCCGCATATCCCGAGCTTACACCGTAAGGTCCTCCGCCAACGGGAATTTCAGATACGAACAAATTAACACTGGTCATTCCCGACTGGATAAACTGATAATCTCTCGCAAGCGAAATAAATCCTAAGTCTTTTACGAAATCATATCTTTCGGCTTTATTTCCGTCCCAAGTCCATACGCCAATATCAACTCTGTCTTCTGATGCCATCATATCATATCCGTTAGAAACCGCTGTAACAAGCAAAGGCATTCCGTCATTTGCCGCATCAACCAATGCCGCATAAACACCGAATGAAGAATCCACATTCTCTTTTACATATTTCTCTTCGGATTTAATAGCTTCTATGTAAGCCTCAGCCATTTCTTTACTCATTTTGCAGCCCGAAGCATTACCAAAATAAGTAAGGCGACTCAAAGCACCAAAACGGCTTTCGCGCATTTCGCCCATCGAAATGTCCCACTCAGCCATCAGACTATTTGTGTAATCTTCAATGCCGTATTCACTATGAAAATACATAAGGTCAGAAGAAGCATGATAATCCGCCACTGTTTCAACATATTTTCTGTTTTCATACTTATACGTCTGAGTGCCCGCGCCGTTTATTGACGCATCTGTCCTCGCCCAACGGATACCGTCTTCAGTTTCAAGAACAGAGAAATAATATTCATTTCCCCACTTAACGCTGTCACTCCAGCGGCATACCGCAAATCCGTTTCTGTGCTCGTAAATCTCGGCATTAATGTTGGTAAAGTCCTTATAAATACATACAAGCTCTTCCTTGCCGTCGATCATTTTTCGAATAGTCATATCCTTGAATTCCGGCTTCCATTCCACTTCGCATTCTGCCATCCAGTCGCTGAGCATCTGGCTGTAGATTTCAGTGGATGCATAAGCCAGCACACTGTAGAAGGTGCCGTAGGTGGTGTCATAGTCTACCAGACTGTTTCTGGTTGTGGGCACGCGCATAATGATGTGGTAGCCTGCTTCGCTTTCCACAATGCCGCTGATTTCGTATTCTTCCAGAGCAAAGGCTGCTTCTTCAAATACGGGGTACATCTGGTTATAAGTGAAGGTGTA
>CALAUK010000084.1 GCA_937892135.1 uncultured Clostridia bacterium
TTGCATGTGTTAGGCACGCCGCCAGCGTTCGTCCTGAGCCAGGATCAAACTCTCGAATAAATATTTCGTTCGTTTAATTAGCTCATTTTAACTCTGACTTACTTAAGTTTGTCAGGCGCTGATTTTTATCAGCTACTCAAATTCTTTGACAAGTACTTGTTTGTGTTTTTCTTCATATACTGTTTAATTTTCAATGTCCAATTTCACTCGCCTTTTCTGCGGTGCTTGAATAGTATATCACTTTTTTCGCCCCCTTGTCAAGACTTTTTTTCATTTTTTTTATTTTCTACAAGTTTAACAAGCAAATCATACTCTTTTTGCTCTCTTTTGATATAATTCAACAAACAAAAATTGACATATTTCCTTAACAAACGAAACAAGGGCTACAACAATGTGTAGCCCTTGTTTTTTAAACTGCATTTTCTTCTGCTTCTACTTCTTTTTTTGCCTTTTTCACCTTAGGCACCTTAAGTATAACATCGGGGTCTGCACCGTCTGTTATAACATCTTTATCAATGATGCACTTCGAAATATTTTCCGCAGACGGAGCCTCAAACATAATGTCTAACATTATTTCTTCAACTATTGTCCTCAATCCTCTTGCGCCTGTATCAAGCTTACTTGCTTTTTCCGCGATGGCCTCAATAGCCTCATCGGTAAATTCAAGCTCAATATTGTCTATCTCAAACAATCTCTTATACTGCTTGATAAGAGCATTTTTAGGCTCTTTTAGTATTCTTAAGAAAGCTTCCTTGTCAAGCTTATCAAGCGTTGCAACAACGGGAAGTCTTCCTATAAATTCAGGAATAAGACCGAATTTCAATAAATCCTGAGGAGTGATATTTTTTAATAAATCTCCGATATCCATACGGTTTTTGCTTTTAACATCAGCACCAAAGCCAATTGAATTGTTAGCAATTCTCTTTTCAATAATCTTTTCAATTCCGTCAAAAGCACCGCCACAGATAAACAAAATATTAGTCGTGTCTATCTGAATAAACTCCTGCTGAGGATGCTTTCTTCCCCCCTGAGGCGGAACTGATGCCACAGTACCCTCTAAAATCTTAAGAAGAGCCTGCTGAACACCCTCACCGCTTACATCACGGGTTATAGACACATTTTCGCTTTTCTTTGTTATCTTATCGATTTCATCGATATAAATTATTCCGTGCTCAGCTGCATCAACATCTCCGTCAGCTGCCTGAATAAGTCTTAAAAGAATGTTCTCAACATCTTCACCCACATATCCTGCCTCTGTAAGAGAGGTTGCATCTGCAATAGCAAACGGAACATCAAGAATACGCGCAAGTGTCTGCGCTAAAAATGTCTTGCCTGAGCCTGTCGGTCCTAAAAGCAAGATATTACTCTTTGAAATTTCAACATCACCGTCGTCTGCTCTGCAGCCGATTCTCTTATAATGGTTATAAACAGCCACAGCCATCGATTTTTTAGCCTCGTCCTGACCTATTACATACTGGTCAAGAACTTTTTTAATATCCTTCGGCTTAAGAATCTCATCCATATTATGAGAATTTCTTCTGTCCTTTGCTTCATCGTCTAAAACTTTTCTGCAAAGGTCAACACAGTCGTTACAGATATAAACGCCGGGACCTGCAACAAGGCCTCTTGCATCCTTTTCTGTACAACCGCAAAAAGAACATCTGATATTTTTCGGACTGTTTGGAGTTTTTGAATTAGGCATCTGTACACCTCACAAATTAAGCTTTCTTTTCAATTACATCATCAATAAGACCGTAAGCCTTTGCCTCGTAAGCGCTCATAAAATTGTCACGCTCTGTGTCTCTTGCAATTTCCTCTACCGGTCTTGAACATCTTTCACTAAGAATCTTATTCAAAGTATCTTTCATCTTTAAAATACGGTCAGCGTGAATCTTGATATCTGTTGCCTGACCCTGCATTCCGCCTAGTGGCTGATGAATCATAACTTCACTATGAGGCAAAGCAAAGCGCTTACCCTTTGTTCCTGCAGCAAGCAAAAACGCGCCCATACTTGCAGCCATACCTACACAAATAGTAGACACATCACACTTTATAACCTGCATAGTATCAAAAATTGCCATACCGGCAGTTATTGAGCCACCGGGGCTATTGATATAAAACTGAATATCTTTGTCCGGGTCTTCACTTTCCAAAAACAGCATCTGTGCTACAACAAGGCTTGCTGTTACGTCATTTACCTCTTCGCTTAAAAATATAATTCTTTCCTTAAGAAGTCTTGAATAAATGTCATACGCACGCTCACCACGGTTTGTCTGTTCAATTACTGTTGGCACTAAACTCATAGCCAAAACCCTCCTTAATAGTTAATAATATTAGTAATGCTATGCGGCAAAAATCTGCCGCACAGCACGTACCTTACAAATAAATATTACGCCTCAACAAAATTAACTTTAGAAACCAACGCATCGATTGTCTTATTGTTTGTAAGGCTCTTTTTAATTTCTTCTTCGGGAATGTAAGATTTAATCTGCTCAACTTCCATCTTATATTCACCTGCAACCTTTTCATACTCAGCTGCGATTTCTTCTTTTGAAACCTTAATCTTTTCTCTCTTAGCGATAGATTCCAAAGCAAGAAGACTCTTCACCTGATTTTCAGCCTGCTCTTTAAACTGAGCACGGAAAGCATCCATATCCATACCTGCATACTTTAAGTATGTCTCAAGGTTCATACCCTGGTAAGAAATACGCATCTCAAAGTCACGAACCATCTCGTCTACTTTGTTGTCAATCATAACATCAGGCACTTTAACCTTCATCTTGGAAACAGCAAATTCAACAGCCGCATCCTCTATTTCTCTCTTAACACGAGCCTCAGCGTTTTTCTCAAGCTTAGCTCTTATATCCTTTTTGTACTCGTCTAAAGTATCAAACTCGCTTACGTCCTGAGCGAAGTCATCATCAAGCTCGGGAAGCTCTTTTGCCTTGATATCATTGATTTTAACCTTAAATATAGCTTCTTTACCTGCAAGGTCAGCGGAATGATAAGGATCAGGGAAAGTTACCTTAACATCAACCTCATCGCCCTTGTTCTTTCCTACAAGCTGCTCTTCAAAACCGGGAATAAACGAACCTGAACCCAAAATAAGCTCGTGGTTTTCGCCTTTACCGCCGTCAAATGCTACGCCGTCAACAAAACCTTCGTAGTCGATAACTGCTGTATCACCTTCTACAGTTGCTCTGTCCTCAACTGTGATAACACGCGCATTTCTCTCCTGTGCTCTCTTAAGTTCTGCTTCAACATCCTCGTCTGTTACAGGATACTCAGGCTTAACAATGTCAACAGTTTCAAACTTGCTCATTCTAACATCAGGCTTTACTGTAACCTTAGCTGTAAGAATTAGTGTGTTTTCTTCATCGGGCCAACGCTTAATGTCAACCTCAGGCTGAGAAACGGGCTCAACCTTTGCTTCTTTTAAAGCTTCTTCGTAAGCTTCAGGGAAAGCATAGTTTATAGCATCTTCATAAAAAATTGCTTCACCATACATTTTCTCTATAAACTTTCTGGGAGCCTTACCTTTTCTGAAGCCGGGAATAGTAATCTGATTTCTATTTTTTATGTAGGACTTCTGCATAGCAGCCTCAAATACTTCCTTGCTTACCTCAAACTCAAGTTCAACTACATTTGTTTCAATTTTTTCTACTTTTGTGTTCATTAATACTTCCTCCAAAATACATTATTGCACATCTTTCTAAAGGATATACATTTTTTTCTAATTTTAAATATATAAACCGACCTTGGTCGGAGACTAGAGGTACTCAACCTAAAATATTATATCATAAAAACAGAAATTTGCAACCTTTTTATTAAAAATTTTTCAATCTTTTAATTTTAATGGCAAAAAGAACAAAAAATCACAGGAAACAAGGTCAAATTTTATGCTATCATACTCACCGGTAAAGGCATATTTTTTTCCCGCTCCGTGTATGTGTCCGTAAACAACACGTTTTACCTCATATTTTTTCATAAGTTTTAAAAACTCATCGTCTACTTTTCCGTCCTGATTTACGGGTGGATAATGAGTAAAAAATATAATCTCGCTAAATCCGTCTTTTTTTGCATTCTCTAATGTAAGTTCAGCACGTATAAGCTCACGGCGGTAAATTTTTTCATCTTCTGCACTTAAACCATTCTCGCCGGGACACGTCCAGAATCTCGTTCCGCATATAGCCACATCGCCATACGAAAAGTAATTGTTCTGAAGAAAATGCACCGATTCAAAACCGTTTTCCTTTTTAAACCTCTCCAGCTTCGACAATGTGTCCCACCAATAGTCATGATTTCCCCGAAGAAGAATTTTCCTCCCGGGCAGACTTTCAATAAACTTAAAATCATTAACAGCTTCTCTTAAATGCATCGCCCACGAGAAGTCACCCGGAAGTACAACGGTATCGTCATCTTTAACACTTTCTTTCCAGTTATGCTCAAGCTTCTCGACATAATTTTCCCAGCTCTCGCCAAAAATGTCCATAGGCTTATCTACACCTAAAGGCAGGTGCAAATCCGAAATAGTGAAAAGAGCCAAACCTTTCCCTCCTTTTATTTTGAGAACTTGCTTAAAAGTTCATTTTTAACATCCCATAGCTTCTGGGATAAATCCACATAGTAGTTATGAGGATTTTCAAAACGCGTTACCTCGTCCCACAGAGTATCCACCTGTTCTTTACAGAACTTACGAAGAGACTCAATGTCGGGTGTTTCGTATATCTTCTTTCCCTTTTCAAACATCTTCACCAAAAGAGGCTCTGCTTTAAAGTCTTCGACAACCTTTCTCTTCCATGTATGATCAGGGTCAAAAATCTCATAACTTGCTGAATCATCAATCTTTTCGTCATGAAGAGTTATTACATCGGCAATCGCCTTGCCTGTTTTTCTTTCATGAAGTCTGTATACCTGTTTAAAGCAAGGAGTTGTAATCTTTGAAACATTTTCGCTAAGCTTAATTCTCGGCGAAACACTTCCATCTTCGTTTTCAACTCCCACAATCTTATACACGCCGCCGAATACCGGTTCAGAACGTGATGTTATAAGTCTTTCACCAACGCCAAAGGAATCAATCTTCGCACCCTGCATAAGAGTGTCTCTTATAATAAACTCATCAAGAGAGTTTGACGCAACAATCTTACAATCACTGTAACCTGCATCATCAAGCATTTTTCTTGCCTTTTTTGAAAGGTAAGTAATATCGCCGCTGTCAATTCTTATGCCTGCAGGGCGATAACCCATAGGCTTTAACACCTCGTCAAACACACGGATAGCATTTGGTATTCCGCTCTTTAGAACATTATAAGTGTCAACTAACAGCGTACAGCTTGCAGGGTATGTTTTAGCATATGCCGAGAATGCATCATATTCATTTTCAAAAAGCTGAATCCAGCTGTGCGCCATAGTTCCAAGCGCAGGCACACCGAAATCACGCTCAGCTATTGCACACGCAGAGCCTACGCAGCCCGCTATATAAGACGCCCTTGCACCCATAATAGCCGCATTGTAGCCCTGAGCACGCCTTGAACCAAACTCCATAACAGGTCTTCCCTGAGCTGCACGAACAATTCTGTTTGCCTTTGTGGCAATAAGGCTCTGATGATTAATCGTAAGAAGAATCATCGTTTCAACAAACTGAGCCTGAATTGCGGGTCCTCTTACTGTAACAATAGGCTCACCCGGAAAAATTGGTGTTCCCTCTTTTATTGACCA
>CALAUK010000085.1 GCA_937892135.1 uncultured Clostridia bacterium
CATAGCCGCGCACATTCAGCTCCATCGGATCGCCCAGAGGCGCAACCTTGCGGACATAGATTTCAACACCTTTTGTTATTCCCATATCCATTATGCGCCTTTTGACAGCACCTTCTCCCTCAAGCTTTACAACGCGGACAGTTTCGCCCATTTTCACATCTTTTAATGTCATCTTCTTCTCCCTTTCTTACACCATTATTCTTCTTGCCATACTGTTATCAAGAGCAATTCTTGCATCCTTGACCTTTACAATCATATTTCCCGAAATATATGACACAACAGTAATATCTGCTCCCTCTGTAAAGCCAAGGTTATTAAGAAATCTCTTTGTATCATCTTTTCCGTTAACCTTTAAAACCTTTTTTGTCTCTCCAACATTTAACATCGATAATGGCATCATATTTACCTCCTGTCTTTTTTAGTTAGTCTTAACTAATTCCTTAGTTAGTTTAACATAACTAACTTGTTTTGTCAACACTTTTTTAAATTTTTTTGGAAATTTTTGCACACATTGACAGAGGGGATATTTTATGATAAAATATTTTTAACACACTAACCGGAGGTGTTATTTATGAAAATAAAAGAGTCTGCCGAAAACTATCTTGAAACAATATTTATACTAAAAAATAAAAATGGAAGTGTTCGCAGCATAGATATAGCAAATGAGCTTTCCTTTACAAAGGCAAGCGTTTCTGTTGCTATGAAGTCGCTTCGCGAAGACGGATTTATAACAGTTTTAGAAAACGGAAGCTTAGAGCTTACCGCAAAAGGAAAAAAAATCGCTAAGACAATGTTTGAAAGGCACGAAACAATCGCAAAGGCGCTTATGGCGCTTGGAGTTGACGAAAAAACCGCCTATGAGGACAGCTGCAAAATAGAGCATCATATAAGCAATACCGCTTTTAAAAAAATCAAAGAACACGTTGAAAAATACGCATAAAAAAATCACCGCGAAAAGCGGTGATTTTTTTTGTTTTATTTATCGGTAAACTTTCCTAAAATCGTCATTGCTAAAATAATAATTAAGCACACAACGAAAATACCGAACATTCCCTGCCCCATAATGGGTAGGCTTAATAAAAATTTATCTATATTCATAACTTTTCTCCTTATCCTAAAAGATTAAGTATCAAACCGCCCGCAATAACGGAAGCAATCTGACCTGAAACGTTAACACCGATTGAGTGCATCAACAAAAAGTTCTGATTGTCTTCTTCAAGACCCAACTTGTGAACAACTCTTGCAGACATCGGGAATGCCGAAATACCTGCCGCACCAATCATGGGGTTAATCTTCTTTTTAGAGAACAAATTGATAAACTTTGCAACCATAACGCCGCCTGCGGTGTCGAATATAAATGCAATAAGACCAAGGCCTATAATCATAAGTGTGTCTGCTGTTAAAAATTCTGCAGCCTGCATCTTTAGTGCAATAGTTATACCAAGGAAAATTGTGATTAGGTTTGCTAAAACCTTCTGTGCAGTCTCAGACAAGCTGTCTAAAACTCCGCACTCACGGATAAGGTTACCGAACATCAAAAATCCTACCAAAGCAACACTTGTGGGTGCTACAAGACCTATAATAATTGTTATAACTATCGGGAAAAGAATTCTTGTAAGCTTAGAAACGGGCTTTGAAACATCCGCCATACGGATAAGTCTTTCTTTTTTTGTTGTCAAAAGCTTGATTACAGGAGGCTGAACAACGGGAACAAGCGCCATATAAGAATAAGCCGCAACCATAATCGCACCTAAGTACTTTGTTCCAAACTGCATCGCAACGAAAATAGATGTAGGACCGTCTGCCGCACCGATAATACCGATTGATGCCGCATCTTTAATATCAAAACCAAGAAGCGATGCCATACTTATTGTAAAAAATATACCAAACTGAGCCGCCGCACCGAAAATCATAAGCTTCGGATTTGACAAAAGGGGCCCGAAATCAATCATAGCACCAATACCGATAAACAGCAAAAGAGGAAATAGCTCATTTGCTATACCTGCATTAAAAAGTACCTCTAATGTTTCAACTGCACCCGAAAAAGGAAGGTTAACCAAAATTGCACCAAAGCCCATAGGTAATAATAAAGTAGGCTCCATTTCCTTTTTGATTGCGAGATAAATTAATACAGCTCCTATAAGCCACATAACAGGCATCTTCCAGCCGTCAGGCGAGCTTATAATAGTCGCCGCGCTTGAAAAAATCGCTTCAAGCATACCAACAATAGTTCCCATAATATAATCCTCCAATTTTTAATATGGCAAAGAAAAAAGACCTCGCCGCAAATCCTGCGGCGAAAGTCTTACCTTTTAATTCAAAAGCGGGCATAAGCCGACTTGACGCTGTTGAAACGAAAAATCGCAGGTTACTCCCCTTCACCAGTAATCATATTAACATATTTTACAAAATCTGTCAAGGTTAATCGCTTATTTTTTTCCACATTTTAGCTATCGCCTCGTCAACTGCCGTGTAGACATCTTCTGCCTTAACAGTTACTTTAACTGACTTGTCACGTGTTACAACCTCAACCTCGCCGTTAGAGAGTCCTTTCTTGCTAACGATTACACGAACAGGAATACCTAAAAGGTCAGCATCAGCGAAAGCTACACCTGTTGAAACCTTTCTGTCATCAAAAACGGTTTCGTATTTTTTAGAAAGGTTGTTATATATCTCTTCTGCCTTTTGATTAATCTCTTCAACCTGATTATTCAAGCAGCAAACGTGAACCTGCCAGGGAGCGACAGAGATTGGCCAGATTGGACCCCAGTCGTCGTGGTGGTCTTCAATAACACAGGCTAAAAGTCTTCCAACGCCTATGCCGTAACAGCCCATTATAGGAGTCTGTCTTACGCCGTTAGCGTCTATGTATTCCATACCCATGCTCTTTGAGTATTTTGTTCCAAGCTGGAAGATGTTTCCGACCTCGATGCCTCGCTTGATTGAAACTTCTTTTCCGCACTCGGGGCAAATTCCGCCGTCTACCACCTTGGCTACATCGTAAAAGGAAGCATCTTTAACATCGCGGTCCATACATACGCCCTTATAGTGATAATCATATTTATTTCCGCCGCACACAAGGGCATTTTCACCCTTAAGTGAATTATCAAAAATAACTGTTCCGTCAACCTCTAAATTGTAAGGTCCTATAAAGCCAAACGCAAGGTTTGATGCCTCATAATTTGCATAAGCGAATATTTCAGAACCTATAACCTTTTTAAGCTTAGCCTCGTTAACCTCAAGGTCACCACGGATAAACACAATAACGGGTTTATCGTCTTTAGGTGTTCCGAAAACAACCGCCTTGATGCTGTCTTTCGGGCTCTCGCCTAAAAATGCGCAGACATCTTCAATAGTTTTCATATCGGGAGTATGCTCAAGTGAAATTTCGGTTTCAGCCTTGTTTCTTGAGGGCACAATGCTCTTTGCAACCTCCATGTTAGCAGAAAAACCGCAGTGCTCGCATATAACAAGAGAGTCTTCACCGAACTCGTTTAAAAGCATAAACTCGTGAGCAACGTTACCGCCCATCATACCTGTGTCTGACTTAACCGCTATAACAGAGGGAACGCCTGCGCGCGCATAAATTCTGTTATAAGCGTCATAACAGCGCATATAATACTCTTCCAAATCCTCCTGAGATGTGTGGAAAGAGTAAGCGTCTTTCATAGTAAACTCACGCACACGGATAAGTCCGCCACGGCTTCTTGGCTCGTCACGGAACTTTGTCTGAATCTGGTATAGCATAAAAGGATACTTAGAATAAGAAAGAGCCTCACTTCTCGCAAGGTGAACAACAGCCTCCTCGTGAGTCATAGCCAGAAGCATATCCATTCCTGCTCTGTCTTTAATTCTTAAAAGCTCACTTCCTACTGCGTCCCATCTTCCTGATTCTTTCCAAAGCTCACCGGGAAGAACAACAGGCATCATAACCTCCTGGCCATCGATTCTGTCCATCTCTTCACGGATAATATTTTCAATTTTTGCGGCAACACGCTTAGCGGGCATTAATAATGAAAAAACACCGCTTGCAACCTGGCGCATATATCCGCCTCTTAATAAGTAAATATGGCTGGGCATATTAGCGTCTGCGGGTTTTTCACGAAAACGCTCACCCAAAAGCTTACTTAATCGCATAACAAAACATCTCCTTTATCATACATCCTTATGAGTATATCATTGTTTTGCTGTATTTGTCAAGAGTTTTAAAGCTTTCTTATTATTTCCTCTTGCTTTTTTTAAAATCTTTTGTTATAATCTCTTTGTTAATAAAATAAATTTGGGATTGAGTTTTTATGAATTACATTGTTTTTGATATGGAGTGGAATCAGCCCGTCTCAAAAAACAGTTATCCTTATACAAAAATCGGTTCAAAGCTTGCAAATGAGATTATTCAGATCGGAGCATATAAGCTTGATAAAGATTTTAAAATAACGGATAGCTTTGCGCGGTTTGTCCGCCCCTCCTTTTATAAAAAAATAAATAAAAATATTTTAAAGCTTACCGAGCTTGACCAGCAAAAGATTCTTGACGGCGATGATTTTATCGAAGCGTTTGAAGATTTTAAAGACTGGTGCGGAGATGATTTTTCGTTTTTTACCTGGGGAACTGATGATATATCGGTTATGAGGCAGAACACCTCATTTTATTCTCTTTCAACCTCGTGGATTAAAAACTGGTACAATCTGCAGACCGTCTTTTCAAAAGAGGTTTTTTCAGACAGTGCGCAAAGGGCGCTCTCCATTGCAATGGAGCATTTTGATATTAAGCAGAAAGAAACCCGCCATCTTCACGATGCATTAAACGATGCATACTATACGGCTTTAGTCTTTCAAAAGCTTGATATTAAAAAAGGCCTTAGTGAGTACACCGCTCCGTCAGATTTTAAGCTTATCTGCGCAGGGCTTGTTGAAAAGCGCATAGGAATGTTTAAAACAAAGGAGCTTGCCTTTAAAGACGAAAGAGTCTCAAAGGTAACCTGCCCTTTATGCGGCGAGGAGCTTTCGTGCATAGTTCCGTGGTTTAACAATAACACAAGGTATAATTTTATAGGCCTTTGCAAAAAGCACGGCGAGTTTATTTCGCGAATCCGTTTTGAAAAGAATGCAAGTGAGCTTTTATTCGTTTTAAAAAATGTTAAAAAGGCAGACTTTGAAACCTTAAACCGAATAAAGCAGAAAAACCGCGAACGTGAGCAAAGAAAGCTTTTGTGGGCAAAAAACAGAAACCACAGAAGACGAAAAAACAGCATCTTAAAAAATTTATTTAAAAGAAAAACACCTCAATAATCGGATTATATTAAAAAAGAACGCATTTTAAAATGCGTTCTTTTTTATTCCTCTTCAAAGCCTGTGTCTTCTTTTTTATTGTCTCCGTTGTATGC
>CALAUK010000086.1 GCA_937892135.1 uncultured Clostridia bacterium
ATTGCTGAACGAGAAGGATTTATTGTGTCAACAAAATAAATATCCTATAGAAAAAGAAATTTCATATAATGCTATATATAAAGATGTAGAGTTAGCTAAAAGTATTATTAAAGAACATAAAAATAAAATAGATTTACCAGTATTTTTTAATATAGATAATTCATCAATATGATATGAAGCATTGCAAGAAGTACATTTAATATCATTACCTTCACCATCAATACCATTTATTCCAGATATAACATTTAATTTATCTTCATCTTCTTTCAGCAGTTTTGCCGCACCCAGCAGCATTGCAGCGTGGCAGTCGTGGCCACAGGCGTGCATATTACCATTTTCACATTTGAAATCTATTTCCGCCCGTTCCTGAACAGGAAGTGCATCCATATCCGCTCGCAGACCGATGGTAAAATGGCTCTTTTCTTCGTTAATTGTCGCAACAATGGCGCTGCGTCCGTACTTTTCGGTGTAGGGGATACCCATGGCATCCAGCTCGTCCCGGATGTACTGCAGCGTCAGCAGCTTGGCCTTCACCTGCTCCACATCCAGCAGCTGGGTATTGTTGGAGTTAAACTCGGTAAGTGTGTTTCGCTCAACGTCACCCGTATTAAAGTATTTATCGTAATTAAGTCCGCGCTTATCGCAAGGAACGCGGTAGAAATTACCCATATCCACAGCATTTGCGCACTCCTCGTTTGTAAGAAGCGTTTCATACATCTTCTCGCCGTGGCGTATACCGATAACCTTAATTTCAGTTTTGTTTTCCTTGTCAAAAAGCTCCTTTACGGCCTGTGCTAAAACCTCTATCGTACACGCAGGCGCTTTCTGAACAAGAATATCTCCGTTAACGCCATTTTCAAACGCAAATAAAACCAAATCAACAGCCTCATCAAGACTCATTATAAATCTTGTCATTTTAGGCTCTGTGATAGTGATTGAATTTCCTGCCTTTATCTGCTCAATCCAAAGCGGAATAACGCTTCCTCTTGAACACATTACGTTGCCGTAACGTGTGCAGCATATCTTCATCTTATCAGGGTCAACATTTCTTGATTTTGCCACGATTACCTTTTCCATCATAGCCTTTGAAGTTCCCATAGCATTAACAGGATATGCCGCCTTATCGGTAGACAAGCATATAACTGACTTTACGTTTGCATCAATAGCCGCAGAAAGCACATTTTCTGAGCCAAGCACATTCGTTTTCACTGCCTCGACAGGAAAGAATTCGCATGAGGGAACCTGCTTTAAAGCTGCCGCATGGAATATATAATCAACACCATGCATAGCATTTTTAATGCTATAAATATCCCTGACATCTCCTATATAGAACTTAATTTTTGATGCTGCCTCAGGGAATTTTGCCTGATATTCATGGCGCATATCATCCTGCTTTTTTTCATCTCTTGAAAAAATTCTGATTTCCCCGATATCAGTTTTTAAAAATCTGTTTAACACAGCATTTCCGAAAGAACCGGTACCTCCGGTAATAAGTAATGTTTTTCCTTTAAACATATCATCAAACCTTCTTTTCCGGGCTTATTTTCTAGAAAGCCCTAATTTATCAAAAAGCTCTGCCGTTACCTTTGTCTCGTCCGAAGACTTGGCTGCGCTCATTTTCACTATCTTATACGAAGTGGATTTTTCTCTTTTGTCACTTGACAGAAGTCCCATCCATCTGTCAAACTGACAGAAAGGATACATCCATTTGTGTTTTTCTAAAATCTTGTAATTCTTTTTAAGCGTTTGATAAGGCAAAAATATCTCATTTGCTATATGCTTTATTCTTCCCTTTTGCTTGCTTTGCTGAATACTTACAAGATTATCAAGTGTCCCGTAGGTTCCACTCCTTAAAACAAAGCTCTCCATTTTTCTTGAAACAGGGGTTTCCTCTGCGTCCGCAAACCATACCTCAGACAACAAAACTGCCTCTCTTTCAAAATCCTTAAGCTTTCCCTCTTTTAAAAGCGCGTCTCTTTTTTCTTTGTCAAAGCTTAATTTATGATTTAAAATCCATAAATCAACGAAAAATCTCGCTCCGCAGCCTCGGTGTTCAAAGTGCTTTGCCATATGAGCAATATGATAAAAATAAAAATGCTCATCGCTCATTTTGAGGCAATATTTTTTGTCCTGTTCAGGAACAGCCTTATCCCATACATCTTTAAGGCAGTCTGCATTCCACCTGTACTTTTGCTCGCCTTTGGAATTTAAAGCTTCTATAAGCTTAAAATGAAGCTCAAAGCTTATATTGTTTTTAGTAATAAAACCAATATCGTGCGGGTCGCGTACTCTGAGACTATATCCCAATTCACTTTTCAGAAGAGACTCCGCTTTTTCTAAGTCCTCTTCTTTAATGTAAACATCAATATCACAGCTTGTCCGAAGATGCGGTTCAGGATAATAATTTCTCAAAACCGCTCCCTTTAAGGGAATATGATAGATTTCATTTTCCTCAAACAAGTCCGATATTTTTTTAAGCTCATAAGCCATCTTCTCGTGCCTTACAGCCCACATCATTATCTGTGAGCGATAGGCTTTTTTATCGTTTTCTCTCAAAGCTGCATTTTTAAGAAGAGCGAAAGTCACAACATTTAAAACGCTGTGCCGCTTTGAAAGAGACAAAACTTCTTTAAGGCACTCATCTGTAATATTCTCTTTTATATATTCGTTAAGCTCTTTTCCCAAGCTGCCTGCTCCCAAAAGCTCAATAAATATTTTTTCAGTTTTAGTCACTTTTTCACCTTCCCAGAAGTTTGTCAATCTTAGCTTTCACAACTCCGAAAGCCGCCTCATTCTTACCGCCGTTTATGATTATATCGGCATATTTTTTCGTAGGCTCAACATATAAATTATGCATCGGCTTAACTGTTTCAAGATACTGTTTTATAACTCCGTCAATATCTCTGCCTCTCTTTACAACATCACGCCTTATACGTCTTAAAACTCTCTCATCGGCATCAGTATGTACATATATTTTCATATCCATCATTTCGCAAAGCTCAGGATGCGTAAATATTAAAATTCCGTCCACAATTATTATGGGTCTTGCTTTAAGGCAAATAGTCTCGCAGCTTCTTGTGTGAGACGAAAAATCATACACAGGACCTGACACATCTTCTCCCGCTTTAAGCTTTTTTATATGTTCACACATAAGAGAAAACTCTATCGCATCAGGAATATCATAGTTAAGATTTTCTCTCTGCTTTTTAGACAAATTATCATTCGGATAATAATAATTGTCCGAGCTTATGTATGTTACATCTTCTTCAAAGCTTTCCCTTATTCTTCTTGAAAATGTTGACTTTCCGGACCCACTGCCACCGGCAATTCCTATAACAAATGTGTTTTTCATACATCTTTTCCCTCATTATTTATTTTCTGCCCTTTAATATGACGGGCATAGTCTTCAAAATCTGAATAAGTTCTTTGTTTACAACAACTAAGATAACTATAATAAGAGCCATCGAAAGCAACACATCACTTATAAACGAAGTAAAGAACAAAGAAATTAAAGACGCCGCCATACCTGCCGCGCACAAAGCCGACGCTTTCCACTCACTCACTCCGCTGTCATAAAAATGAATACCCAAAATCATTTTGAATATCTTGCTTAACGAAATGCTTATAAATGTTGCAATCGCCACTCCAACAAGCCCCATATTCGGAATTAATAAATAGCAGAACACAACAGAAAGCACAAGCTGTATAACAGGTATTAAAACAAGATAGCTTGTTTTCTTTTTGATATTAATTCCTACAGCGTAAATCAAAGAAATAATATGAAGACACGCTCCATATAAAATTGTGGGTGCGATAATATAGATTGTATAATAGCTTTCGTCAAGCAGTAACACAAGCCATCTTCGGAGTAGCACGCAACCTGCCATACACATCGTCACAACTATTGTTGCCACTAATCCAAAATTATGCATAATGGGTTTAAATTTTTCTTCGTTATCACAATGCTTAAATACAATAGGATTCCATATATTTGTAATTGTGTTTGCCACAAGCAACATCACTGTCTGAAAAACTGCCGCCGCAGTATAAATGCCAAGAATCTCCCAACCTGCCAAGTCTCTTATAATAATTTTCTCAATAAGAGGCACAACCAAAATTATAACATTATTTATCATGGAGGGAAACCCATAGCTTAAAAGCTCTTTTTCTGTTGTTTTTTCTTGAGATTTGCTAACCTTGTTTATGTTTTTCAATACTACAATAAGATTTATTAAAAACCCTGCAAGGCTGGCAATTACAAAAGAAATAATAACCCAGTCAAAAGAAACATCTTTTATTATAAAATAGATAAAAAAGACAACAACTATAAAGCCCGACTTTGTCATGATATTTGAAACGACATAGTTTAAGGATTTTTCTTCCATTCTGGCTGTAAGCTGTGTAAACCTGTGAAGGGTGTGGAAAAACACATACAACAGCAACAACGCAATAGAAAAGCAGGAAAGCTTTTCTCCCATTATGTATGTAATAAATGTTCTTGTAGGCTCAATAACAAGTAATAGGAACACCACAAACACGACGGCGGGCACCTTGAGTGTCATAAGAAAGAATTTCTTTTGACTATATCCATTATTATAGTAAAACCTCATATAAGATGCATCATATCCAAAAGCGATGAACATGCCGGCAGTTGACACAAAAGTTGTAAGCAAGCCGTACATTGCATAGACCTGCTGTGAAAGAACTCTTGTGAGAAGTATTGTGTTTAAAAATCCCAAAACTGCCATAACTATTGTGCCTGTAAGATATATAGCAGAGTTTTTAACTGTTTTATTCAAACTCGCACTTCCTTTTCATTATTCTTCTTCGGGAAGGGTTCCCTCAAAATCTCCTTTTTCAATATGCTGTTTAGCATATTCTTCCGTTGTCTTAATGATTTTCGCAGGATTTCCCGCAACAATTACGCCAGCAGGTATGTTTCCTTTCACAACAGAACCCGCTCCAATAATAGTATTATCCCCTATTGTAGTACCAGGCAAAATTATAGACCTTGCCCCAATAAAAACATTGTTCCCAACCTTAATTCCCTTTAAAAAGTGAGGCATTGCACCCTTGGTAATAGGTCTTATTGAACGAATAGCAGAGCCAATGGAATAGTCATGAACAAGGAAGAAAACATTTGTTGATATGGTAGTTTCCTCACCAATTTCTATGTATTCTGAATACGCCAAAGAATCAAACTTAACGCTAGGTGCTATAAAACCCGTTTTATCTATGTCGCCTGAAAACTTAACACCTCTCCGGCGAAGATGCCTTGGGAAGTGCTTAATATAATACTTATAACGCACCCTCTGCATAATTTTCAAAAAGGCGAGCTCAGAAGCCAATAACACTTTTTTTATAGAATCAGCCATAAAATCATTCCTTTCTATTTTACAGGATAGCCGTGAAGCACGAGATTGCTTTTAATCTCTCTATCCGTAGGTTTTTCTTTATTTTCAAGAAGATAAATAAGTCTGCCCAGATGCTTAAAATCAGGTATAAATTTATATTTCAGCATTCTTTTTATCTTGCCTGAATTTCTTTTTAAGACATATTTAAAGTTTATAAAAGCATTTTTTAACGGGACTTTAAACTCCCTTTTTGCCTTTTTCAAAAGAGAGGTAAAAATATCTTCCATCTGTTCTGTTGTAAAACTAAACTCGCTTTCTTCAGAAAGTTTGACAGACAGGCAGTATGAAAAATAATTTTCTGTCTCCATGCCTAAACCAAGCTTTTTAATTTCCTCAAGTCTGTTTTTAAATCCGCTCACAAGAATCTTTCTGCTCATTAGAATAACCGTCATTAAATCAAGAGAGTTTTTAGCTAAAGAGTATCTGTATTCTTCCGTTTTCCCCTCTTCTTTTAATGAAAAGCCCCAGTAAACAACTGAAAAAGCTCTGTGCACTAAAATCTCCTGTATGTCGCGCATATTAATATTTTTTATGTTAACATCAGGAAGAAGCTCAACTCCCCCCTCGCCCACAACATTTTTTCCCATTTGCTTTGCATCAAATGTTATAAGCTTTCTTTCAAGAAGCGGAAGACGGTCTCTTTTTACAAATGTGTTATCTATGTGAAACAAAGAAGAATTGTCTTTCCCAAAGATTTTGTCTGCCGCATTTTTGCAAAATTCTGTGTATCCCGAAAAGTCTGAAAAACCTTCCGGATAAACAGTAAAGTACTCAATATCGCTTAAAGATTTAACTTTCCCCGACACATAAGTCCAGCTTCCCTCTCCGCGAGACAGAGATCCCAACAGTATAACACAAAGCTTGCCCGCGCACTTTTCTTTGTTATATTCTTCTATTTTTTTAAAATACTCCAAAACACGGCTTTCAAGCTCTGGGTTTTCTTTTGAAAAAAACAAGGCTTACTCTTCCCCTTTCATAACTTCTTTTATAAGCTTTGATGCATAACGATAGTCACTTAATTTTTCTAGTTTTCTCTTATTTCCCATAAGCATTATGCACGCAAGGCTGTCTTTCGCCTCGCGTTCAGGCCAGAAGCCATGCATGCCGGCTCCATCTGCCGATGGTTTTTTAAGGCTTTTCCCAAACCAGTTATCAGAAAAAACATTTCCTTCGCGCAAAATATACATAATATCTCCAAATTTTCTGTCCGTTGCGCCAAAGTGTTCTCTTTCGCCTTCTGTAAGAAGATGACCCTCTTCTCTTGTCAAAAGATACTCTGAAATTCTCTTTTTTAGCTCATCGTCTTTTGACCATATACACATTATAGCAGAATCAAGATACACAGTATATGTTCTTTCGCCTTGCTTTCCAAATCTCTTTTCAAGGTCTAAAGAAACCTTGTTTTTTATGGTACTCATGCCATGGTCCGAAACAATAATAACCTCTTCTTCGGGAAACTTTTCTCTGTATGCCTCAATGGATTTTTTTAAAACCTCCATATAAGGAGAAAGCCTTCTTGAATATTCTTCACCGCGGGCACATTTATGACCCATAGCATCCGCAAAACCAAACACCACAAAAATATTCTTATCGCCATTTAAAACTGCTTCATTAAAAAGAGAAACTGTTTTCTCAAAGCTCTTTTTCCCCTCGTCCTGCGATATAACATTATATCCTGAAAACAACGGCTCTTTCCCGTATATATCCTTTGACCAGAAAAGATATTTTCCCTTTTGCGAAAAGTTCTTTCTCTGCCTGTACGGAATATTTGCAAAAGTGTTTTTCCGAAACACAAGCCTGTCTAAAACCTTCTTTGTAAGAACTGTAAAGTTTCCCATATTGTCAAATGGCGACATGATAGTCGAAACGAATCTGACCGCTTTGTTTTCTTCTTTTTCTTTTGCCCAGTCAACAAGCACACCACGCTCATCAGGATATTTATTTAGATAAAGCTGCCAATGAAGACTTGAGCTGTAGGCAATATTCGGAATAAGCTCTGATATTTGCATATCAGAAAACCAATCCGGGTAATTCTTTTCAATTTCGTTAAAGGGAAGTGCATCAATAAAAATACTTAAAGGCATATTTTTCTCCTCTTTATTGTAGTATGCTGTAAATTCCAATTAAGGCAAAAAATAAAACAGATAAATTCAAAAATCGATTTCCATATTCAGGCTTTTCAACAGTTATTACGGAATAATTTATTATCTGCACAGGCAGTAAAAACAAATAATGTCTGAAGACACCCGTTGATAAAATAACAACCGCTGAATACATAATAAATGTCGAAAGCCAGAAAAACAAATCCTTCTTTTTCATAAAAATATATGCCGTATTTCCTATCGCAATAGGATAAATGCTTACATTAAGATGGCTCATAATTCTGTGCCAGTACGTTGCCTTTCCAACACTGAAAAAATTCAGTGTTATAGGCTGAAGGTTTGCAAAAAACACTGTTGCAGGAAGCTTATACATATCCTTTGCACTGTTTATCTGAACAAAGGCAATTCCGCTTTCTGCAGCGCTTCCGCCGCCATAGTCATCCATCTTTGTTTCAAAACTTGTCATAATCATATTTCTTAAAAGCATAAATATAACAATTGCTGCCAAAAACCAGAAAAATAGCGATACATACCTTTTCTGGCGAGCATATTTAAAAAGAATAACTACCAAAAGGAATATAATCATAAGCTCAACAACTGCTCCCCTTGTGTAGTAAACACAAACGAGCAGAAGTATTGTAAGAAGAACCTGAAAAATTTTTAACCTCTTGCCGTTTTTAAGCCTCATAAACATATAAAATGCATACATAACCGACATCGTAAGGAAAATATCCTTAATAGGAAAGCAGCATGTCATAACCGTAACAGGTAAGTATGCAAAAAACCTTGCCGCTCTCAGTGCGCTTTTTTCCTCTCCTGAAACCTCACACGTAAGATTATATATAATGCGGATAGAAATAGTAGAAAATATAATATTTAAAAATCTTGAAGCATATATGGTTTTAAATATGTATGCTGAAATTCCCGCTACCCAAGGCCAGAACGGAGCAATATAAGTCTCCTCAATAACCTTAAGATAATAAGAATCAAACAGCATATCAGCATTATTCATATAAACCTTTGCCACGATCTCATATTTTATATCATCCGCTATAAAGTATGGCTTTGAAATATGGTGACCTAAGGTAAGTATAAATATAAGAACAGCAAACCTTATAATAAACCCTAAGTACACCGTATGTCTTAACTTCATTCGGTAAATAGAAATTTCATTTCCTTTTATATCCA
>CALAUK010000087.1 GCA_937892135.1 uncultured Clostridia bacterium
CCTCGTGGGAAAAGAAAAGAAAGCTGTCCTCGTTTTCTTCTCTTATGTTTCCGATATCGGTTGCGCCAAGCATCTTCATTTTATCACTTCCTTTTTGTGCGTTTTCCCTCTTATAAGCACAATTTATAAATATCTTTTATCACTTCATAATCCATATCTATATAGCTTTTAACCGTTCTCGTCTTTCCGTAGGTGCAAAGATCTGAAAGTCGGTCTAGCGAGGACTCGTCAAGTCCGAAATCAGAAAGGCTTGTCGGCATTCCGATTTTCTTAAAATACTCTGCCATTTTTTCAATTCCCGCTAATGCCGCCTTTTCGTCATTTTCCTCTAAAACATCCCATACTCTTCTTGCAAACTGTGCAAAACGGGAAACGTTATACTTATAAATATACTTTGCCCACGCAGGGAAAAGCACCGCAAGGCCTGCGCCGTGAGCGATTTCGTCATACTCACCGCTTAGCGCATGCTCTAACTGATGCACGGGAAGAGCATTTTCTCTTCCGCAGCCTGTTAAATCGTTATGTGAAAGGCTTGATGCCCACATCATATTTGCGCGAGCATCGTAGTCTTCGGGGTTATCTATAAGCTTTTCCCCCGCCGAAATTGTCGCCTTTAAAATGCTTTCTGCTATTCTGTCGGTAAGGTCGGTTTCGGGGTGCGGAACAAAATATCTTTCCATCGTGTGCGACATTATGTCAACCACACCGCACGCCGTCTGATACGCTGAAACAGAATAAGTAAGCTCGGGATTTAGTATCGCAAACTTTAAGCGGTTAAACTCCGAGTTAAAGCCTCTTTTTAAGTTAAGCTCAGTGTTTGAAATAACCGCAGATGAGCTCATCTCGCTTCCTGCCGCCGAGATAGTTAATATGCATCCAACAGGAAGAGCGTTTTCGGGAGTAGCTCTTCTCATAGGAAATTCCCACACGTCAGTTTCTGTCAAAGCTCCCGCAGCAGTATATTTTGAAGAATCCAAAACGCTTCCGCCGCCAACAGCTAAAATCATCTGAACGCCTGTTTCTTTTGCAACTTTAATTGCCTCACGGACAAATGAAAGCTTGGGATTAGGCTCAACTCCGCCCATCTCAACAACTTCTATGCCGTTTTCAGAAAGGGATTTCATAACCTCATCGTAAAGTCCCGTTCTTTTTATGCTTCCCTTGCCGTACTGAAGCATAATTTTACTATATCCGTAATCTTTAATTATTTTTCCGACTTCTTTATGCTTGTCTTTTCCGAAAATCACCTTAGTAGGCGCATAATAAACAAAATCTCTCATAATTTTCTCCTTAATCTTCTTTTTTTCTGTTTCGTAGCTGACCGCACGAGGCATTAATGTCTTTTCCGAGTTCACGGCGAACAGTTGCCGTTATCTTATCCTTTTCGAGCACCCTTATAAACCTCTTAATCGCATCGGGCGACGGCTTTGAAAAGCCAGTCTCCGAAACAGCGTTTACGGGAATTAAATTAACGTGGCACATTATGCCGTCTAAAAGAGTTGACAGCCTCTTTGCCTCTTCTTCCGAGTCATTAGTTCCTTTTATTAAAGCATATTCAAAGCTTACTCGCCTGCCCGTAACGTGCTGATAATCTCTTACTGCCTTTAAAAGTTCCTCAATCGGGTACTTTTTATTAACAGGCATAACGGATGTTCTCGTTTCGTTATCCGTCGCATGAAGAGAAATTGAAAGCGTAATCGGGATGTTCATCTCCGCCAATTCATAAATTTTTGGAACAACACCGCACGTTGAAAGAGAAATATGGCGGTATCCAATGTTAATTCCGCGCTCATCGTTTACATTTATTAAAAATCTTTTCACATTTTCAAAATTGTCTAACGGCTCACCAATGCCCATCATAA
>CALAUK010000088.1 GCA_937892135.1 uncultured Clostridia bacterium
GCTTTACAGACTATGATTACATTGTTGATGCAATAGACACAGTAACAGGAAAAATCGAGCTTGTTTTAAAAGCCAACGAGGCAAATGTTCCTATTATAAGCTCGATGGGCACCGGCAACAAGCTTGATCCTACAGCTTTTGAGGTTTCAGACATTTATAAGACAAGTGTCTGCCCCTTAGCAAAGGTTATGCGCTATGAGCTAAAACAAAGAGGAATAAAAAAACTTAAAGTGCTTTATTCAAAAGAAATCCCTGTAAAACCATTGAATAGCGAAAATACAGACTCAAGAAAAATCCCTCCTGCGAGCTGTTCGTTTGTTCCATCTGTTGCAGGACTTATTATAGCAGGAGAGGTTATAAAGGATTTAATACAAAAATAAGGCAGATTTCTCTGCCTTATTTTTATTTTTTAAATAAGTTAAGCCTTAGCGCATTTGAAACAACGCAAAAGCTTGAAAGGCTCATCGCAAATGCTGCAAACATAGGATTTAATGTAAGGTTAAGAGCGTAAAATACGCCCGCAGCCAATGGAATTCCTATAACATTATAGAAAAACGCCCAGAACAGGTTCTCATAAATGTTTTTTAAAGTTTTTCGGCTAAGCTTTATCGCCTGTACAACGTCAGTAAGCCGGCTTTTCATTAAAACAACCTCAGCCGCATCAATCGCAACATCACTTCCCGCTCCTATCGCAATTCCTATATCAGCACTTGTGAGTGCGGGCGCATCATTTATTCCGTCGCCAACCATAATGACTTTTCCGTCTTTTTTAAGCTCAGAAATCACTTTTTCTTTTCCGTCAGGCTTAACTGAAGAGATAACTTCTGTGATATTTGCTTTTTTGGCGATTGCTTTTGCAGTCTTTTCATTATCGCCCGTCAGCATATAAACCCGAAGTCCCATATTTTTAAGCTCTTCTATGGCACTTTTTGAGTCAGGCTTTATAACATCTGAAACAAAAATTATTCCTAAAAGATTTCCGTCACACGAAAAATACAAAGGCGTTTTTCCCTCATTTGAAAGCTCATCGGCCTTTTGTTTAAAGCTGTCTTCTATTTCGCAAAAACCATTTATAAATTCATAGTTTCCGCCTGCAAGAATTTGATTCTCACAAACTGCCTTTAATCCATTTCCCGAAAAGACTTCAAAACCTGTACTTTCCTTTGGAAGAATATTTTCTTCCTCTGCTTTTTTCATAACCGCACGAGAGAGCGGGTGCTCGCTTTTTGATTCAAGCGTGCATGCTATTTCAAGAACTTCTCTTTCTGTTTTTCCGTTTAAGGATATTATATCTGTAACAACAGGCTCGCCCATTGTAATTGTTCCCGTTTTATCAAAAACAACAATTTTTGCTTTGCCTGTCAATTCAAGAGCCTCTGCATTTTTAAATAAAATACCACACTTTGCACCAACTCCGCTTGCAACCATTATTGCAACAGGCGTTGCAAGACCTAATGCACAAGGACAGCTTATAACAAGCACAGAAATTGCCCTTGCTAATGAAAAGCCTGTTCCCTTTCCCAAAATCAGCCACACCACAAGCGTTATAAGAGAAATAATAATAACAACCGGTACAAACACACCCGAAACCTTGTCTGCCGCTTTAGAAACGGGAGCTTTTGTTGCCGAGGCATCTGAAACCATCTTGATTATCTGAGAAAGTGTTGTGTCCTCGCCTATCTTTGTAGCCTTGCATTTAATAAAGCCTGAGCGGTTTATCGTTGCCTGATAAACCTCATCGCCTGCTTTCTTATCATAAGGCACACTTTCACCCGTAAGCGCCGATTCATCAACTGCACTTTCGCCGTCTATAACTATTCCATCAACAGGTATCCTCTCACCCGGGCGGACAACAAAAATATCTCCCAGGAGAACTTCTGTTATTTTAATGGTTACTTCCTTTTCGTCTCTTATAACAACTGCCGTTTCGGGAGAAAGCTTCATAAGACTTTTTATCGCATCGCTTGTTTTTCCTTTTGAGCGTGCCTCAAGTAGCTTTCCGACTGTGATTAAGGTTAAAATCATAGCCGCGCCCTCAAAATAAAACTCGTGCATATAACTTAAAGAAAGCGCAGATTTTCTCAAAATCTCAGCCCTTGTCATCATAAAAAGAGCATAAACGCTGTAAACAAAAGATGCTCCCGAACCAATAGCAACCAAACTATCCATATTCGGAGAACCTTTTACAAGCCCCGAAAATCCGTTTATAAAAAACTTTTTATTTATAATCATAACCGCTAAAGAAAGCAACATCTGCAAAATTCCCATAGCAATATGATTGTTTTCAAAAAACTCAGGCACAGGAAAGCCCCACATGGTGTGACCCATGGAAAAATACATTAAAACCAAAAGAAATCCCAAAGAATAAAAAAGCCTCTTTTTAAGCAAGGTTATTTCATCCGAAAAAGAGCCTTTTTCCTCCTCTTTCTTCTCACCTTTAATGCTTGCGCCATATCCCGCCTTTTTAACTGCGTCTATAATCTGTTTATCGTCTGCCTCGCCCTCTACACTCATAGAATTTGTTAAGAGGTTAACAGAACACTCAGAAACTCCCGAAAGAGCCAAAACCGCCTTTTCAACACGGGCACTGCATGCAGCACAGCTCATTCCGGTAATATCGTATTGTCTCACTTTTTCACCCGCTTTTGTTTGTTTTTTCTTAAATATATTATATACCTGAGAATAGTAAAAGTCAACAAAACTGATTTTCAAAAATAAGCATACCCATTTTTGCATACATTATTAAGAGGTGATTTTATGTTTCGTGCAACACAGCTACGACAAAAAGAGGTTATAAATATTTCTTCAGGAATAAGGCTGGGTTTTGTAAGCGATGTTGAGATAAATTTTGAATCAGGAAAAATTGATGCTATAATCGTTCCGTCTCACGGAAGATTTTTCGGTCTTTTCGGGCGCGAAAAAGAACACATTATTCCCTGGGACAGCATAATAAAGGTTGGAAATGATATTATATTAGTTAAAAACGAATGAAAATTTAATGTTGCAAATTGTTTTTTTTTGTTGTATAATGGATGTATAGGAAATTTTACGGTTGATAAAAGAGCTTGATTTGCTCCCTGCCTGCCCACTTCAGGATTATGTGCACATTAAGCTTTAAATTTTGTGTGGGCGGAAAGGTTAGAGGTTTTCATGAAATGTCCATTTTGTGACCATCCAGACAGCAAGGTTATAGATTCAAGGCCCACTGAAGAGGGCGGAGCAATAAGGCGCAGAAGAGAATGTATAAAATGCGCAAGCCGTTTTACAACCTATGAAAAGGTGGAAACTCTTCCCCTTATGGTTATTAAAAACGATAATTCACGCGAACCGTTTGACCGTCAGAAGCTTCTTAACGGCATTTTGCATGCCTGTGTTAAGAGGCCCGTTCCTATTGCTAAAATAGAAAATATCGTAAACAATATTGAATTAACTTTGTCAAACTCTTTAAAAAGAGAAATCCCAAGCACCGAAATCGGCGAAATGGTTATGGATGCTCTATTAGAAACTGACGAAATCGCTTATGTAAGATTTGCATCTGTATACAGAAAGTTCCACGATATTGATATGTTCAGAAAAGAGCTTAATAAGTTATTTGATAAGTAATTGGAAGTGATTTTTTGGAAAAGCTTATTGATTTGCATACTCACACATCTGCCTCAGACGGTTCTCTTGCGCCGTCTGAGTTTATTTTAGAGTGCAAAAAAGAAAATATTGGCGCTGTCGCTATAACAGACCACGACACCACAGATGCCGTATCAGAATGTATGTCCTCAGGAAAAGAATTCGGCATCCGTGTTATACCGGGGATTGAAATAAGCGCCGAGTTTTATAAAGAGCTTCATATTTTAGGTTTGTTTATTGACCATACTAGCCCTTACCTTTTGGAATTTAAAGAAAATCTTCTTAAGTTCCGCAAGGAGCGCAATATTAAAATGCTTAATAATTTAAAAATAAGCGGAATGGATATCTCAAACGATAAAAATGTAAAATCCGTTGATATTAAAAACTTGGGCAGGGTTCATATGGCTCTTGCGCTTGTGGAAAATGGTTTTGCGGAAGATATTTCAGACGCTTTTAAAAAATACCTTTCACGAGAAACTCCCTACTACGAAGAAAGAAAAAAGTACACAATAGAAGAAAGCATTAAAACAATTCATAATGCGGGAGGTCTCGCTTTTTTAGCGCATCCTAACCATACTTGTGATGACTTTTCTTCGCTTGAAACTCTTATAAGGATTATGAAAGGCTACGGTCTTGACGGAATAGAATGTTATCACACCTCAATGACTCCGCACTTTACTTCCCTTTGCATAAAGTGCGCCGAAAAGTATAATCTTCTTGTTTCGGGAGGCTCTGATTTTCACGGAGAAAACAGACACGGGGCGAGACTCGGAAGAGCCTATGACGGAAAAGAGCTTAAATACGACATATTAAAAAAGATAGAGAAATAATTCTCTATCTTTTTTATTCTTTAGACTTATAATATAATTTACAGTGACAATAGCCTTCAAAATCAGGGTCTTTAATCTGTGCTTTAAACTCTTCGCACATACACTTGTTCTCTTCAAGCTTTCCAAGCTTGCACGGGCAATACCCGCCCTTTTTCTCAAGACCCTCTTTAACTATTTTAACAACATTTATATCTTCATTATATCTTACCATTTGTATCTTCTCCTTATCACTCTGCCGCGCATAAGCGCAAAAACAAACGGCGGTGCAAAAACAAGGCTTAAAATATAACACGGAAGCTTTATAAATGCATCGGTAAAAAATGCCCCCGCACCAAAGCATATTAAAATCGCCAGAACTGCCGAAACATATACGCCCATCTTCTTTGAAAACAAAGACAAAAGTATATAAAACAACGAAAGCTCTAATATATACACGCCCTTGGTTTTAAATATTATCATATCCAAAACCAAAAATATCAAAACAACAGGCACCTGTTTTATGCCGCAAAGATATGCGCCTAAAAAGGAAAAGAACACATAAAACACAAATCTGTCCACTCCAAAAAAGGAGAAAACAAAAGAACTTAACGCCACCATTAAAACAAGAGATAAGATATATAAAAACTTCTTCATTTATTCTTCCTCTGGCATATCCCAGTTATGATATACGTTTTGAACATCGTCATCATCTTCAAGCATTTCTAAAAGCTTATTCATGTTCTTGATATCCTCTTCGCCTGTAAGAGAGACAGTAGTCTGCGGAACCATTGAAACTTCAGCAGAAGCCAATGTGTAATTAGCCTCAAGAGCCTCTCTTACCACGCTGAAGCTTTCAGGAGTTGTTTCAATTTCAAATATGCCATCTTCTGCTGAAAAGTCCTCTGCGCCTGCTTCAAGAGCCTCCATCATAAGCGCATCTTCGTCAATACTTCCTGTGTCTTCAATCAAAATTATGCCCTTTTTATCAAACATAAATCCAACACAGCCTGTCTGACCTAAGTTACCCTTATATTTATCAAAATAGTGCCTCATATCGCCTGCAGTACGGTTTCTGTTGTCAGTAAGCGTCTCAACAATAACAGCAACACCGCTCGGGCCATAACCCTCGTAAACTATCTCTTCGTAGTTATCGCCCTCAGTTTCTCCTGCAGCCTTTTTGATTGTTCTTGTTATATTATCATTAGGCATATTATTCGCACGAGCCTTAGCGATTATATCCTTTAGCTTCGAGTTAGAATCGGGGTCGGGTCCTCCTGCTTTAACAACAACAGTAATCTCTCTTGCGATTTTAGTAAATATTTTTGCTCTCTGTGCATCATTTGCACCTTTTTTTCTTTTAATAGTACTCCACTTGGAATGTCCTGACATTTTATTCACTCCTAAAACTTCATAAATTTTCAACAAAACACATTTTACCACAAAACCAATGCTTTTGCAAGACTTTTTAGTTTTGTTTCCTGACTATCGTGTATTCATCACCAAACCTGAAATACGGGCAAACCTTTTTAGATGAGTCATATTTATATGCATCGTCTTCATCAAAACACATTATGCACACATACTCTTCATACTCATCGTCATACACATAATTCATGCAATTTTCGCAGTCGTATTTCATAGCTTAATCCTCAACATACATAGCTCTTACGCCACCGATAAACTTCATACGGCTTCTGGCTGACGTTACCCTCGCCTCACCTATATATTTAGTGTTAATTCTTAAAGGAACGCAAACAGGCGCAATATGCATACCAATCAGAGTTTCACCTATATCCATTCCCGCTTTTGCAGAAATTTTTTCAACGCATACAGGGCTTTTAAAATTATTGTAAGCCGCAGTCGCAAAGCTTCCCCCTGCCTTTATCTGAGGAACAGCGTTTACCAAAGGATACATAAACTTGTCCGCCGCCTCTTTTTCAATGATAATAGCACGGTTTAAGTGCTCACAGCACTGAGCTGCAAGGTAAATCCCTCTTTTATTAAGTTCTTCATAAATAACCGAAAATACAGCATTCGCCGCCTCGGGAGTTGAACCCTTGCCTATTTTTTCTCCAACAATTTCACTTGAAGAACAACCGACAACAAAAATCTCTCCCTCTTTTATTTTTGACTGTTCTAAAATTTCTAAAACTGCACTTCTCGCCTGGTTTTTTATATTTTCCATAAGTGTTACCTCTCTTCAAGCCTTATCGTAATAATTATACGCTTCATAACCTTAAAAGTCAAGTAATTACCAGTTTTTTCTTTACATTTTTCCTTTTTTGTGATATACTAAAATGGCAGTTAATAAAATATATCCTGAGGTGAATTTATGGAAAATACAATAGTTTCATTTATAACTGAATACAGCTATAT
>CALAUK010000089.1 GCA_937892135.1 uncultured Clostridia bacterium
CAAAAGAAAAAAAGAAGAATGATATGTATAAAAGACTTGATATAAAAAACTCGTCAGATGCAGATATGTTCGTAAGCATACATATAAATAAATTTGAAATAGAAAAATATAAGGGTGCTCAGGTGATATATGATAAAACAAATGAAAACGCAAAGCTCCTGGCGGAGCATATTCAAAAAGCCTTAAATGATTTTGACAAAGAAAACACCCGTCAGCCCATGGCAGCGGATAATAATATTTTTCTTTTAAAAAGCTCTGCTGTCCCCTCTGTAATAATAGAGTGCGGCTTTCTTTCAAACACAGAAGAAAGAGAAAAGCTTAAAACCGAAAGCTACCGAAATGACATAGCAAAAGCGATTTCTATTGGAATTTCGGAATATTTAAAAACTATGTAAAATAAAAAAACCTCGCATAGCGAGGTTTTTTTATTACTGGTCTTCACCAAAATCTTTAATGTAAGCTTCCATAAGCTTTTCGGGCCAGTCTGATACGGGCTCAAGCTTACCTGTGAAAAATCTAAGTGTTTTAGGCTCGTGAACAAATCTTAATCCGCCTACTAATTCTCTGTGGTCATATAGCCATTTAACGCGGTCTATAACATATTCAGTCTGTGAAAGAGTGAACACTCTTCTCGGGAAAGCAAGTCTTACCATTTCAACAGATGCTATATGCTCTGTTCCATCGGGATTTCTTTCCTCAGAAAGTGTACCACGCTCCATACCACGAATACCTCCGCAAAGGTAAAGCGCTGCAACAAGAGAACCTGCAGGGTACTCTTCTGCGGGAATATGGCTTACAACATCTCTTGCATCAATATGCGCGCCAAGTCCTCCGCCCGGAGTAACCATAGGCACACCAAGCTCCGAGAGCTCTTTAACACAATGGGCTATAAACTGAGGTCCCTGAGAAATAATGTCTAAATCCATTGTTTCTTCAAAACCGATAATAAGAGCTTCCATTTCCTTAACTGACATACCGCCGTATGTTAAAAAGCCTTCAAACATTGTGATATAATCTTCCATCTCGTGGAAAAGCTTCTCGTCACGGACAAGAATGCCGCCACCTCTTCCAAAACCGAACTTTCTGGCAGAGAAGTATACAATATCAAACAAGTCTGCAATCATTCTTGTGATTTCTGCAATTGACTTATCTTTCATTGACTCTTCGCGGGTTTTTATAAAGTATAAATTATCCTGAAGCAAGGATGCATCAAGAACAGTAATGATACCCTTTGATTTTGCAAGCTCGGTAGCCTCTTTCATATTAGCATAAGAAATCGGCTGACCACCGATAAGGTTTGTGCCTGCTTCAAGTCTTACATAAGCAATATTTTCTGCGCCCTCTTTTTCAATGCACGCCTTCATTTTATCAAGGTCAATATTTCCTTTAAAAGGAAGTGTGCTCTTTACAACAAGGCCCTCATCTTTAACCAATTCCTCCACTCTTCCGCCAAGGCGTGTTACATGCGCCTTTGAAGTAGTAAAGTGGTAGTTCATTATAACACAGCTTCCGGGCTTAACAAAATGCTGGGCAATAATATGCTCACAAGCACGGCCCTGATGTGTGGGAAGAAGATACTTTATTCCAAATATCTCTTCAAGCTTATCTCTCATACGATAGAAAGTTTCACTTCCAGCGTATGCATCGTCAGCACGAAGCATAGCAGACTGCATATTATCACTCATTGCATTTACGCCTGAATCAGTAAGCATATCCATAAAGATATCGCCGTTATGTAGCATAAATGTGTTAAAGCCGGCTTCCTTAAGCTTAGCTAAACGCTCTTTTACAGGAAGCAAATTTAATTTCTGAACTATTTTAACCTTATGCATTTCCATCGGCACAGGTGCTCGATTGTAAAATTTAATTTCTGCCATTTTATTTTCCTCCAAATCTTGCTTTTCTCTGTGAAATAGTATATAATACTTTTTAAGATTAGTCAAACGAATAGTTTTAATGTTTGTTATCGATTTTTTCGATGATGGAGGGTGCAAAAATGGAGCTTAGAAATTTAATCACATTTATTCACGTTGCAGAGCTTGGAAGCTTTACTAAAGCCGCTGAATTACTCGGTTACTCGCAATCAACAATCTCCTTTCAGATAAAACAGCTTGAAGATGAGCTTAACTGTTTACTGTTTGAAAGAATAAACCACACAATAACACTCACTCAAAGAGGACACGAGCTTGTTTCGTATGCGCATAAAATTCAGGCCTTAACTGACGATTTTAAGGAAAGTCTTGAAAGTGACAAGGAGATATCAGGGCATATTCACATTGTGTCTCCCGACTCCGTCTGCGAAAGAATGATTACCTCAAACTACCTTGATTTTTACAAAAAATACCCCGATATTTCTTTAAAATTTACTGCCGCAGATACTTCTGTTATGTTTGATATGTTAGACCATAATGAAGCCGATATCATTATAACTCTTGACAGCCGCGCATATAAAAAGGATTACATAATTGCAAAAGAAGAACCTCTTCCCATGCATTTTGTTGCCAGCAGCAAATCAAAATTTAACAAAGTAAGAGGTTTGTCGATTAATGATATTATAAATGAGCCTTTTATTTTAACAGAGTACGGTCAGGGCTACAGACGAGTGCTTGACAAAGAGGTTTCCCGTAAATCTCTTGAAATTACTCCCGTTCTTGAAATCGGACGACCCGATATTATCACTTCCGTAATCTCAAACAGCAATATGATTTCCGTTCTGCCCGACTTTGTTACAAAGCCTATGGTAGACTCGGGAAAGCTTTGCTATCTTGATATTTGTGACATAAACTTAGACATCTGGAAACAGCTTATCTATCACAAAAACAAATGGATGTCAAAGGCTCTTGAAACCTTTATAGAATACACAAAACTAAAAGAGTTTTCAAAATAGCAGTTTATTTAATAATAAGCGAGGCTATGTTATATATAACAGGCGCAAACAAAATCGCAGGAAGAAAGTCTGCCACTTTAATTTTTGTAATACCCATCATATTTAATCCAATCATTATAATAAGTATAGAGCCGGCACAGGTCATTTCATTTATTGCACCTGTGCTTAAGTATGGTGCTACAAGACCCGAAAGAAGAACCAATCCGCCCTGCACAATGAAAACTGAAACCGCAGATAAAATCACGCCTATTCCCAATGTTGATGCAAGCATTATAGACGACACCATATCAAGCGTTGCCTTAGTTATAAGAATAGAATTGTCTCCTACAAGTCCCGCCTGAAACGAACCTGTAACCGCCATCGCACCAACGCAGAACAAAAGAGTTGAAACAACAAATCCCTCTGCAAGAGAAACCTTTTTCCCCTCTTTTTTAAACTTTTTTTCAACACTTAAGGCAAGTTTGTTAACCAAGCTGTCAATTCCCAATAAAGTTCCGACAATCGCACCAAGCACAATGGATGCGATAAGAATCAACACATTTTCTCCTACAAGTGCCCCTGTTATGCCTATATAGGCTATACATATTCCAAGCCCCGACATTACCGCACTATTCACTTTCTCAGGAATGCATTTTTTAAAAGCAAGTCCGATAAGCGAGCCTATAACCACCGCTATTGCATTAATCATTACACCTAACATAACATCCTCCAAAACTTCTGTTATCCATTTATCATGCCATTCATTTGCTTGATCAGTTCTCTTATTTTTATACTCTGTGGGCAAGCATCTTCACATTTTCCGCACTCAATACAGTCTCCCAGTTTTTCGCCCCGCTCCATAAGCTTTCTTTTTACATCACCACGGGATTTTTTTGCGCCTAAAAGGTCATTGTAAATTGAAAAAAGCTCGGGAATCGGTATGCCTTTCGGGCAGACATCTTCACAGTAGCTGCATTTTGTGCAGTTTATAAGTCTGCTCTCGCGGATAAGCTCTCTCAAAGAATCGGAAAGCTTTTTTTCTTCTTCGGTAAACGGTTTAAAGTTATTTGCCATCTCCGTATTCTCTTTTATCATATCAATATCAGACATTCCCGAAAGCACCATAAACACTTCAGGATAGCTTAGTGCAAATCTTAGTGCAAACAAAGACGGACTTTCAGAAGAGTTTTTACTAAAAAGCGCCATAGCCTTTTCTGGCAATTCAGAAAGAATTCCCCCTCTTACAGGCTCCATAACCATAACCTTTTTGCCATGCTTTACCGCAACATCATAGCACGCCTTGCTTTGCACTGTCGGGTCATCATAATCGAGATAGTTAAACTGAAGCTGAACCGCCTCAATAATCGGTTGCTCGGTTAAGATTTTATCCAAAGTCTCCGCATTATCGTGAAAAGACATAGCAATATGCTTTATCTTGCCCTCTTCTTTAAGCTTTTTAAATATCTCAAAGCTACCACAGTCTATGTGCTTCTGATAATACTTTCTTGTTAATGTGTGGAAAAGATAAAAGTCAAAATAGTCTACTCCACAGCATTCAAGCTGTGTGTTAAACATAGGCAGAATATCTTCTTCCTTTTCAAAAAACCAGGGAGAAAGCTTATTTGCAAGAACAATCTCGTCTCTTGGATATCTTTTAACAACGCACTCGCGGATAAGCCTTTCGCTCTGCCCTTCCATATATCCGTGCGCAGTATCAAAATAGTTAAAGCCTGCGCCAATAAAAGCATCAACCATTTCGCAAACCTTTTCCTTATCAAACTCTTTATCCACCATCGGCACCCGCATCGCGCCAAATCCAAATCTGCCTTTAACTTTATCAAACACAATTTTTTCCTCCAAAAATATACTTCTCCTTAAATATACCATAAAAATTAAAGCTAATCAAGAAATAATAAAAAAAGCAGACAAAATTGTCTGCTTTTTTATTATTTATTCCATATAGCTGTCTATAAGCTTCTGAATTCCCTCCATATCGGCAGGAGAGTTAAAGATTTCAGGGAATGTCGTAAGGTCGTCTCCTGTAATCTTTGTTTCGCTGTCCGCAGGAGAAATATTATCATAAATGTAATAGCTCTTTAAAAATTCTTCAACACTGAATCTTGAGTCTATGGTTGCATCTGTGCAGAAAGAATAATCCTCACCTAAAGCTTTTTCTCCCGAAAGAGCAGAATATACCATCTGTGTTGTGATATATCCCGACAAAAGATTCGGATGATATCCGTCAGCAGCCGATTTTGTTACAATAAATGTGTTTTTGCTATATTCTTCAGTAGCGTTTTCAACCTTTGCTTCTCCGCTTATTATATCAGATACCAAAACGCCCCAGTTTACAAGTGTAAGGTCAAACTCTTTTACTATATTGTCAAGGTTTGCTATAAGGTCTTTATCGCTGTCTTTGCCTCTTAAATAATATCTCGGATGCATAAGGTAAATAAACTCAGCATCGGGATTTGCCTCTTTAAAAATATCCATAATTAGTTTTATGCCTTCTTTTGCAGTCTCAGTAGTATCTGCACTTCCCGGCTGAATTACAACATAGTCATACTTCATATCAGAATATTTTTTAAGGTCAGCTAAATGGTCATGTCCGTCGTGTCCGCGGTCAGCAGCGCAAGAGCCACCAAAGGTGTCGCCTAAAGTATGTCCGCCCCATGTCCAGTTAGTAACGTCTACATCGGCGCCATTTTGCTTACACATCTGATAAAAATATCCTGTGTCGCCAAATCTTCTTAGCATAACCTCTTCTGTAACATTGTTATAGCCGTCAAAAACTGTTCTTCCGTAGTATGTAAACGAGTTTCCGATAAAGATAATCTTTTTGCCGTCAAGAACGTGTGCATCCAAAGGAGAAAGCGCGTTGTATAGAATTATTGCAACATCGCCTCTTGTCAGAGCCTGAGTATTTTCTATTTCTTCACTGATATTTCTTGCGATGCCTCTTTTTTCTGCCATTCTTATATATCCGTCAGGATAAGACAGTGCAGTTTCGCCCTCAAAACCCAAGGCTCTTACAACCATTGTGTAGCAGTCCTGAAGTGTTATATTACCTTTAGGGTTAAACTCAGTTTCAGAGATGCCCTTTATAATGCCGTTTTCACTTGCCCATGAAATCATAGCATAAAATGTGGGGTCATCAAGGTCAGTAAAATTAGTTTTATTCTCTCCGCCCTCGGGAGATTCGCCATCATTTAGCATACGGTAAATAAATGCCGCCATCTGCTCTCTTGTAACATTCTGTTCTGTTCCAAATTCGTTTTCGTTTATTCCCTTTGTGATTTTCTTCGCCAAAAGGGTGTCAATCGCCTCAGTAAGCACCGCATTCTCTGCCGAAACATCCGAAAATGCCCCCGCAACCGGCGCAAATGCCATAACAAGCATTATAACCGATAAAATTAGTGCAAACACCTTAGTTTTCCTCATTTTTTCTTCCTCCTCAACTTATAATACTTAATAATTATAACACTTTTTTAAATTTTGTAAAGTATTTGGGTAAATTGAAGAGATACGCTGCTAAGGTCTATAGATTCGATATTAGGAGGTAATATAATTATCATGTCTATCCATCGTGGAGATAGAGCATAGTCCCTAGATATTCTTTTAAGATTGGTATATTCACTTAAATCCATCACAGGAAAACCTGGCATACCATCTAATATTAAGTTTTCTATACTATTATTTAGTTTTAATGTAGTTAAAAAATAGGGTTTTAATCTGTCATAATCTTCATCTGATTTTTTTAGGCGGCAACATTCATCAAGTATAAGTAACTTTGGCTTATTTATCATAGCTCTTGCTATCATTACTCTCTGTCTTTGACCACCAGATAACATTACTCCACCTTCTCCAACAATAGTGTCATATTTATCAGGTAAAGTTTCAATATATTCGTCTAGACAAGCTAACTTACATGCATTTTCTATTTCTTCT
>CALAUK010000090.1 GCA_937892135.1 uncultured Clostridia bacterium
ACACCCGGTCACGAAGCGTTTACAGCTATGCGTGCCCGTGGTGCTCAGGTAACAGATATTGCTATTTTGGTTGTTGCAGCAGATGACGGTATTATGCCTCAGACAGTTGAGTCAATCAACCACGCTAAAGCTGCCGGCGTATCTGTTATTGTTGCAGTTAACAAGATTGATAAAGAGGGCGCAAACCCCGATAAAATCAAGCAGGAAATTACAGAGTACGGCTTAGTTCCTGAAGAATGGGGCGGAGATACTATATTTGTAAATGTTTCTGCAAAGCAGCGCACAAATATTGACGAGCTTTTGGAAATGGTTATTTTGTCTGCAGATATGAAAGAGCTTAAGGCAAATCCCAACCGTCATGCATCAGGAACAGTTATTGAGGCAAGACTTGACAGAGCAAGAGGTCCTATTGCGACTGTTCTTGTTCAGAATGGTACACTAAAGGCAGGAGATATAATTGTTGCAGGAACAAGTGTTGGTAAGGTTCGTGCTATGACAGATGAAAGAGGAAAAGCAGTTAAGAGCGCAGGTCCCTCTGTTCCTGTTGAGATTTTGGGTCTTTCTGAAACTCCCGACGGTGGCGATACTTTCTATGTTGTTGAAGACGAAAGAAGAGCAAAAAGCGTTGTTGAAGACAGAAAGTTTAAGCAGAAAGAAGAGGCGTTCAAAGCCCGTACTGTTGTTTCTTTGGATAACTTGTTTGACCAGATAAGCGATGGTAATATGAAAGAGCTTAACATTATCGTTAAGGCAGACGTTCAGGGTTCTGTTGAGGCGGTTACACAGTCACTTGTTAAGCTTTCAAATGAGGAAGTAAGAGTAAGAGTTATTCACGGCGGTGTTGGTGCTGTTAATGAATCTGACGTTATGCTTGCATCTGCATCAAATGCGATTATTGTAGGCTTTAACGTAAGACCTGACACTGTTGCAAGAGGCGCTTATGAGCGTGGCGATGTTGATATAAGACTATACCGCGTAATTTACGATGCTATTGAAGAGATTGAGTCTGCTATGAAGGGTATGCTTGACCCGAAATTCAAAGAGGTTGTTATAGGTCACGCAGAAGTAAGACAGACATTTAAGGTTTCAAGTGTCGGAACTATTGCGGGAAGCTATGTAACAGACGGTAAGATTACAAGAAATGCTCAGGTTCGTGTTGTCCGTGACGGCGTTGTTGTTCACGAGGGCGTTTTAGACAGCTTAAAGAGATTTAAAGACGATGCCAAAGAGGTTAACTCTGGCTACGAGTGCGGTATGGGCATTGAGAAATTTAACGATATTAAAGAGGGCGACGTAATCGAGTGCTTTATCATGGAAGAAATAAAGCAGTAAGATAAAAACGGAGGATAAAATGGCACAAAACAGAATCAATAAAATCAATGAACAGCTTATGCGTGAAATAAGCGCAATAATAAGAGATTTAAAAGATTTTCGCATTCCTGTTATGACAAGTGTTATGAGCGTAAGCGCTACTAATGATTTAAGATATGCAAAGGTAAGAGTCAGCGTTATGGGTGATGAAAAAACTCAGAAAGCGGCTCTTGACGGGCTAAAGAGCGCGGCAGGCTTTATAAGAAGAGAAGTGGGAATAAGAATGAAAATAAGATACTCACCTGAGATTATTTTCGAGCTTGACCACTCTATTGAGCACGGTGCTAAGATAAACCGCATTTTAAACGAAGTGATGGAGGACAAAAAGAGTGGAGAAGATAGTTAATGCAATAAAAAAGGCAGAAACTATAATACTTGTGCCTCATATTAACCCCGATGCAGACGCTTTGGGCTCTTGTTACGGTTTAAAAAAAGCATTGGAAAAGCTTTCAAAAAAATGCCGCGTTGTAGCAGAGGATAAGGTTCCTGATTATATATTAGATTACGCAGATGGCGAATATGAAATTTATAGTGACGGAGCGGATTATTCATGCGATTTGTGTCTTGTGGTTGACTGCGCAGATTTAAAAAGAGTGGGAATGAGGCAAGGAATTTTTTCTTCAGCAAAAGAGCTTGCGCTTGTTGACCATCATCCCACAAACACTGAATTTGCCAAAATCAATTATGTAGAACCTACCGCTCCCGCAACGGCAGTTATTATCTATAAATTGCTCGAGCTTTTAGAGGTAAAATTAGACACTGATATTGCAAAATACCTTTATGCCGCAATCGTTGGTGATACGGGAAACTTTAAGTATTCTAATGTTACACCCGAGACCTTTATTATCGCGTCAAAGCTTATAAGCTATGATATAAAGCACTGGGAGATAAGCAAAGCCATATTTGATACGGAGGATTTTATGTCTTCTAAAATAAAGGCTGAGCTTACGGGCGATATAAAACTATACGCCAATGGTCTTATAGCTGTTGTTATGGCTAAAAAGAGCCTTTTTGAAAAGTACGGCATAGAGGAAGACGAAATCTCTGATTTGGTTGATTTGGCAAGGCGTATAAGAGGCTCGGAGGTAGCGGTGTCTTTAAAAGAAACCGAAAAGGGAATTAAGGTTAGCTTAAGAGCGGCAAATGTTTGTGATGTGTCAAAAATTGCAGCTATTTACGGTGGCGGAGGTCACGTTAGAGCGGCAGGGCTTTTAGTGAAAGATATGGGAATTGAAGAGCTTTCAGAAAAGCTTGTTTTGGATATTACAAATCAGCTTAAAGAGCTTTCTCTTTTGTGATTTTAGGAGAAATTATGATAAATGGTGTTATAAATCTTAATAAGCCTAAGGGAAAAACTTCTCATGATATGATTTATTTTATGAGAAGAATGTCTATGCAAAAAAGAGTTGGTCATACGGGTACGCTAGACCCTGATGCAACGGGTGTTCTTCCTGTGTGCTTGGGGATTGCGACAAAGGCTTCTGACTATATTCAGGAAGGCACTAAAGCATACAGAGCGCATATTCATTTTGGGCTTGTGACATCGACTCAGGATATTTCAGGCGAAGTGCTAAAAGAAAATGACACAAAAAATCTTACGGAAGATATGTTTAAAGAGACAATAAAGTCTTTTATAGGCGACATAGAGCAGATTCCTCCTATGTATTCTGCAATTAAGGTTAACGGAAAAAAGCTTTATGAGCTTGCAAGAAAAGGAATTGAAATAGAAAGAAAAAGCCGTAAGGTAACGATATATTCTATTGAGATTTCAGAGTTTAACAAGGAAGAAAAATATGCCGTTATTGATGTATGCTGTTCAAAAGGAACATACATAAGAACTTTATGCGCTGACATAGGCGAAAAAATGGGTTTTGGCGCATGTATGGGAGAGCTTGTAAGAACAAAGAGCGGAAACTTTTTAATCGAAGAAAGCCATAGCATTGAAGAAATAGAAAAGATGGCTTCCGAGGGGAGACTGTCCGAGCTTGTTATCCCGACAGACAAGCTTTTTGAGGGGTACACACCTTTGACAGTATCGGGAAAAGATGAGTTTTATGTTAAAAACGGAAGAGCACTCGAAGGATATGACTATCCCGAGGGCGAAAGGTTTTTAATATATGACAGCTCTGGCAAGTTTTTATGTATTTCAGAAATGAAAGACAAGAAGATAAAAATGCTTACTTCTTTTTGGAGTGATTGATAATGAAAGTGTTTAAAAAAGAATACATAAAAGACGGCGGAACTGTTCTGGCGCTGGGTAGCTTTGATGCACTTCATACAGCGCACCAGAAAATTATAAAAAAAGCCGTAAGTTATGGTAAAGAAAATGGCTTAAAATCCGGTGTTTATCAGTTTTTAACTCAGCCGTGTGAGATTTTAAATCCAAAAGAATTTGTGGGAAATGTTTATTCTAATGCCCAAAAGGAAGTTATATTAGAAAATTTAGGTGTTGACTTTGCTTATTTTGAAGATTTTACGAAAGAATTTATTCGTTTAAGTCCTGAGGCTTTTATAAGAGAGCTTAAAGAAAAATTTGATGTAAAATGTGTAGTTGTCGGCTTTCATTACAGGTTTGGCTATAAAGGAGAGGGCGACAGCGAGCTTTTAAAAGAGCTTGGCAAAAAGTGTGGCTTTGAAACTATAATTGTCGGCCCCGTTAAAAAAGACGGCACTCTTATAAGCTCAACTCTTGTAAGAAGCTATATTTTATCGGGTGAGATTAAAAAAGCAAATGCTTTTCTTGGAAGAGAATACTCTATTTTAGCAGAGGTTAAAAAGGACAGGGGAGTCGGCACAAGCGTTTTAAACATCGCAACAGCAAACCTTAATCTCGAAAAGAACCTTGTTCTGCCCGAAAATGGAGTTTATCTTACAAAGGTTATTTATAATGATAAGTCTTATCCCGCAGTTACAAATGTTGGCACAAGACCAACCTTTGATTTAGACGAAAAAACAGTTGAAACTCATATTTTAGATTTCTCAGAAGATATTTATGGCAAGAAAATTGAGGTTTTGTTCTTAGATCAGATCAGAAAGGAAGTAAAATTTCAAAATTCTGACCAATTAAAGATGCAAATTTTAAGCGATATAGACAAAGCAAGAAAGATGAGCGGTAATAATTTTTTAATATAGACTAAAATTTGTAAAAAGCTCTTGAAAAATTTACGAAAATATGAGAGAATAAATTTAGATAAGTGTTTAGCGTAAGAAAGGAGAATGTCTATGAAAAATGTTATGTCTCTTATTTTAGCGGCAGGCGAGTCCGGGCAGATGAAATCAAAACACCCTAAAGCTGCATTTGATGTTTGCGGAAAACCTATGATTTCGTATGTTAAGAACAGCGTTTCTGGTCTTGGCACTAAAAAAGACGTTGTTGTGGTAGGATTTGGTGCAGATGAGGTTAAAGAAGCTTTGGGCGATGAGTTTGTTTATGCTTATCAGAAAGAGCAGAACGGAACTAAAACTGCTGTTTTAAGCGCAAGAGAATATTTTGAAAATTTTGACGGAAATGTGGTTGTTCTTCCGTGTGATATTCCTCTTATCGAAGCTAAGGATATAGAAGATGCAATAGAATTTCACAACCAGTTTGAAAATGCGGCAACAGTTTTGACTGCAATTGTTTCTGACCCATCGGGTTACGGAAGAATTATAAGAAATAATGCAGGCGATGTTGCAGGTATTGTTGAGCATGCAACAGCAAATCAGTATGAGCTTGAAATATCAGAAATTAACACAAGTATATATGTATTTGATGCAAAAGCTTTATGCTATGCTCTTGATAACAGCCACGTTCTTGATGGCGAATACGATAAAAATAATATTATCCATTCTATTGAAGTTTTAATAAAGTCGGGAAGACGAGTGGGCGCTTTCGAGGTTGACGATGCAACTAACGTGCTTGGCGTTAACAACAGAGTTCAGCTTTTTGAGGCTCAGGCAATAATGAGAAACAGAATTAACCGTTTCCATATGCTAAACGGAGTTTCAATTATAGCTCCCGCTGATACCTATATTGAATCAGATGTGCTTATAGGAGAAGACACTGTAATTTATCCTAATGTCCATCTTCGCGGGAATACAAAAATCGGTTCTAACGTTATAGTTGGAGCAAACACTATGATAACAAACTCTGAAATAGCGGATAACGTTGACATTTTAAATTCCGTAATAAATGAAAGTTTCGTTGATGAGGGCGCTCACATTGGCCCGTTCGCTTATTTAAGACCTAACAGCAAGATTGGAAAGAACGTTAAAATAGGCGATTTCGTTGAAATTAAAAATGCTGTTTTAGATGAGGGTACTAAGGTATCTCATTTGACATATGTAGGAGATTCAGACGTTGGTAAAAAGGTTAACTTCGGTTGCGGCTGTGTAACGGTTAATTACGATGGCGCAAAGAAGTACCGTTGCACCATAGGTGATAACACATTTATTGGCTGTAACACTAACCTGGTAGCGCCCGTTGTTGTAAATGACGGAGCCTATATTGCGGCAGGTTCGACAATTACCGATGAAGTCCCCAAGGACTCTCTTGCGATTGCCAGAAGCAGACAAATTATAAAAACAAATTGGAAAGACAGGAGGAACCAAAGCAAATGATAACACATGGTAAGAACATTAAGATTTTCGCAGGTAATTCAAATCAGGAATTGGCAGCTCAGATTGCTGCAAGATTAGAGGTGCCTGTTGGAAAATCAAGTGTGACAAAATTCAGCGATGGTGAAATTTCAGTAAACCTAAATGAGACAGTAAGAGGTTCTGACGTTTTCGTTGTTCAGTCAACATCAGACCCTGTAAACGATTACCTTATGGAGCTTTTGATTATGATTGACGCGCTTAAGCGTGCATCTGCGGGCCGTATAACAGCAGTTATGCCGTATTTCGGCTATGCAAGACAGGACCGTAAGGCAAAGGCGAGAGATCCGATTTCTGCAAAGCTTGTTGCAGACATTATAACAGCTGCAGGTGCAGACAGAGTTTTAACAATGGACCTTCACGCTCCTCAGATTCAGGGCTTTTTCAATATCCCTGTTGACCACCTTTTAGGAGGCTCTATTCTTGCTCCTTACTATGCAGAGAAGTTTAAGGAAAACAGTGAAAACGTTGTTGTTGTTTCTCCCGACTTCGGTAGCGTAACAAGAGCTAGAAACTTTGCTCACAAGATTAACGCTCCTATTGCGATTATAGACAAGAGAAGACCTAAGGCAAATGTTTCAGAGGTTATGAATATTATCGGTGATATCAAGGATAAGACAGTTATCTTGGTTGACGATATGATTGATACAGCAGGTACAATAACTCATGGTGCGCACGCTCTT
>CALAUK010000091.1 GCA_937892135.1 uncultured Clostridia bacterium
TATCTGTGAATATTTCTAATGGTTCACCTTCTTTTATTCTTAATACTTTTCTAATCTCTTTTGGTACTTCACGCCGTTTATATACATGTATCTTACTGCATTGCTTTCATCCGCTGCAGAATCATTGCCAAGCATTTCAAACGCAATATTATACCACTGATTTAACTTAAATTCAGGTATATCAAACATCGCAGAATCAATCTTTCCGTTAGGTCCGAACCAATACTCTCGTTCGCTTTCTGCTGTTGTTCCGTCTGCCTTAATACCTCTATAGTTAAATGCAATCTTTGCATTTTTATCAGTGAACGCAACATCAAAAGATATATAGGTAGGTTTTCCAACTTCTTCAGGAATAGCAGTAGCATTATTATTATTTATGCAATTCGCAATTCTCGCATCTGCACTAGCCGAACTCGTTGTGAACTTATAAGTCTTATCCCAGCTTGGCTTACCAAAGTTTCCGGCGTTATTGCTTGTAACACTTACCTTGTTATCAGTGTTTGAAGAAAGACTCATTGTCTTCTCACCGCCCCAGACATCAGCGGGCTCTTCGGGAATAAGAGTAATTGTAAACGCTTTTTCTGTTCCGTCTGCCGCAACAACTCTTATAACATTCTCGCCTGTTATATAGCTTGCAGGCTCGATAATCTGAGTTGAGTTGTCCTTGGGGAAAAGCTCTATTACAGGAATTCCCACACCTGTATCATACTTTAGTGTATAGCTTAAAGTATCGTTTGAAAACGCGTCCCATTTAACGCCGTCTCTTTCAGCAAAGTAAATCTCTGTGCTTGAAGACGGATATGTAGCAACGGGGGCAATAGCCTTACCATTAAATACATCCTCCCAGATGTACGCCTTTAAAACAGAACCTGTATTCTTTGTTACTGAAAGAGAAGGTGTCCATGTTTCACCTGCAGAAAGTGTATATTTAACGAACTCAGATTCAGTTAAAACACCATCCTCATATTCTCCCAACCAGAATACAGCATTCTTAGAACTTGCTGCATTGTTTTTAACACTGATTCCAGCTGTTCCGCCTGCTGTGAATGTTACATGGGAAGCTTCGAAATCTCCATTTTTAAAATCAGCAGCATAACCGGTTACTGAAACCATGCTCAGTATCATTACAAATGACAATACTAAACACATAAACCTTTTAGACATAATGTTTCCTCCTTGTATATTGTCTTTTTAAAACACTTATTCATCTGAAAACACAAAAAATGCATTGCCAATTTGCCTTTTAGGCGTTCTCATTCGTAGTATAATTTTATCACAAAACCGCGTGTCGTGTCAATGCAAAATATTAATTATGCACTATAAAACAAAAATAATTTACGATAGTGCAAACATGCTTTTGAAAGCATAAGTTTCCGAAAAAACATCTCTGGCTTATAAGTAACCTCCCCTTTGTCAACTCCAATTTTATCATTTGACAATATCGTGCAAAAACAAGTTACTATTTTCCAAATACAAATTTTTTATAGTATGTTATAATATAGGTACGAAATAGATAGTTAACACTGTCTACTGAATTTTATAAACATTTTTAGGAGGTATTTATTATGGGTAGAATTTGTATTCCTGATTATGAATACAAGGAAAGAATTGCAAGAGCTGCAAAGCTAGTGCAGGAAAAGGGACTAGACGTTATGGTAGTTTGCTCAACAGAGTCTGACTACGCTAACGCAAGATATTTCAGTGGCTTCTGGCCACTATTTGAGAGAGCCGGAGTTGCAATTTCTGCAACAGGTGAGGCTGCTCTTTTGGTAGGTCCCGAGTGTATCATATTTGCAAAGGACGTTTCAGGTTCAAGAATCGACAAGATTTTCTGCTTGAAAGAGTTTCGTGAGTCTGCTGACCCCGCTTACCCCGAGCTTAAGCCCGACACATTTGCGGACGTGTTTAAGGCAATCGGCGTAACAGGCGAAAACATCAAAATCGGTCTTGGCAGCTACGTTGAGTGTACACTTCCTATCTACGAAGGCTTGAAGGATAGCTTCCCCAAGGCTGAAATCGTTAAGTGCAACGAGATTATGGTTGAGCTAAGAAAGATTAAGTCTGCAAACGAGCTTGCTTGTATCAAAGAAGGTTTCCGTATTGTTGACCTTGCAACAGACGAAGTTATAAGAAACTTAAAGCCCGGCGTAACAGAGCTTCAGATGGTTGGTATCGCTCAGAGAGTTATTTATGAAGAGGGCGCAGAGTACGAGGGTCTTCCCATGTACGTATTCAGCGAGAAATCAACAAGCCACGCTATCAGCCGTTCAGGTTACAGAACAATTAACAAGGGCGATATCGTTCAGCTTAACCTTTCTGCAAAGATTGACGGTTATTCTCCTGCTATCGGTCTTCCCGTTGTTATGGGTAAGCTAACAGGCGAGAGAAGAAGAGTTGTTGACTTCTGTCTGGAAGCTCACAACTGGACAGTTGATCAGCTTAAAGCAGGTGTTCTTGCATCTGACATCGCTAAAGACTTCTACAAGATGTATGTAGATAACGGATTCAAAGACAACTTCGTATACGGACCTTGCCACGGTACAGGTATGATCGAGGTTGAAGCTCCTTGGATGGAAACAATTTCAGACTACAAGCTAGAGCCTAACATGACATTCCAGGTTGACACATTCATTTCCGGCGACGGCTTCGGCGTACGTTGGGAGAAGGGTGTTGCTATCACAGAGGATGGCTGCACATCTATGACAGACTACCTAAAGAGGGGTCTTGTTGAACTAGACTTTTAATTGAAAATTTAAAAAACATTAACTAATACATTATACTATATGATCCAGCCATTTACAACTGTAAATGTTGCCAAATCTGCGGGATTTGGCGGATATTTAAAAAACAAATTCCCGGATGTAGCAGGGCTTGTAAATACAGAAGAGTTCTTCTTATTAATTAAACTATAATAAAAGGGGTAATATTATGCGTTCATTAGACAAAATTAGACAAAAACGCAGATTTGAAATGTTCAATGAGAATTCAAAAGAAAAAGTTTTGGAAATGAATTCTTTTTTTGGTAAGTACATCATGCATTTCGAAGAAAAAATCAATAAAGTTTTCACATATTACGA
>CALAUK010000092.1 GCA_937892135.1 uncultured Clostridia bacterium
AACGTTATTATAAAGACAATAATGAAGATGCATATTTGATGCTTAAAAAATAGGTGACTAAAATGAAAGATATAAAAATACTTGCGATAGAAAGCTCTTGCGATGAAACTGCTGCGGCTGTGGTGGTAAACGGAAGAGATGTAAGGTCAAATATAATAAATTCCCAGATAGACATTCATAAAAAATATGGCGGAGTTGTGCCTGAAATAGCTTCAAGAAAGCATATTGAGGCAGTTGATGCGGTGGTTGACGAGGCACTATCTTGTGCAGAAATGACTTTAGATGATATTGATGCTATTGCGGTTACATACGGGCCCGGTCTTGTAGGTGCGCTTTTGGTGGGTGTGTCATGTGCAAAGGCACTCGCATTTTCTAAAAACAAGCCAATAGTAGGTGTTCATCACATTAAGGGGCATATTATGGCAAATCTTATAGCCCATAAAGAGCTTGAGCCTCCGTTTGTGTGCCTTGTTGCATCGGGTGGACACAGCCATATCGTTAATGTTAAAGACTACAATGATTTTGAGGTTTTGGGAAGAACGTGCGATGATGCTGCGGGCGAAGCTTATGATAAAATTTCGAGAGTTCTGGGTTTGGGATACCCGGGAGGTCCTCTTATTGACCGTCTGGCTAAAGAGGGAGATAAGAATTTTGTTAAGTTTCCCCGTGTTAAAATGGAAAATGAGCTTGACTTCAGCTTCAGCGGAGTTAAGACGGCGGTTATAAATTATATACACAAGCTTGAGCAAAATGGCGAGGATATTCCAAAAGCCGATATTGCGGCAAGCTTTCAGGCTGCGGTGGTTGATGTTTTAAGTGAGCACACAATTTTTGCGGCTAAAAGATTAGGACAGAAGAAAGTATGCCTTGCAGGCGGAGTTGCGGCAAACAGCGCATTAAGGGCAGCTTTTGAAGAAAAGTGTAAAAAAGAGGGCATGGAGTTTTATGTGCCGCCTATGGTTTTGTGTACAGATAATGCGGCGATGATTGGCTGCGCAGGATACTACGAGTTTATAAAGGGAAACGTTTCGGATATGAGCTTGAATGCTGTTGCAAGCTTAGAGTTATAATCAGGAGTTGATTTAATGGCCAAGATGCTTTTTAAAACCAAAGGAGATGCTTCTCCAACAGGAAAACCGAGGGTGTATTTTACATGCCATCCTGACGATTTTGAGAAGTGCTTTGATAAAATTTGTGAAGACATTTTTAAAACTCACGACTGCGCTGTGTACTACACAGAGGATATGAATGAGAAAATCTCTGAGGAAGACAAAGATATCGATATTGGAAGCAACAACTTAGTTATAATCCCTGTTACATATAAGCTTTTGACTACGCCCAACAGAGCTATGGACGAAGATTTTCCTTATGCAATAAAAGAAAATATACCTGTTTTGCCGATTATGATGGAGACGGGGCTTGATAAGATATACGAAAGACCTGATAAGTTCGGTGAAAAGCAGTATTTATTCCCGTTCAGCAATGATTTAACTGAAATTTCCTACGAGGAAAAGCTTTTAAAATATTTAAATTCCGTCCTTGTAGGCGATGAGATGGCAAAGAAAATTCGGGCGGCTTTTTTGGCACACATATTTTTAAGCTACAGAAAAAAAGACAGACGATACGCAAACGAGCTTATGCGTATTATTCATAAAAATCCTGACTGCCGTGATATTGCGGTTTGGTTTGATGAGTTTTTAACTCCGGGCGAAAGTTTTAAAGAAAACATAGAAAAGAATTTAAAAGACAGCAAAGCCTTTGCTTTGCTTGTTACGCCGAGCCTGCTTGAAGAACCTGACGGGGAACCGAACTTTGTTATGAAAGAAGAATACCCTGCGGCGAAAAAAACGGGAATTGATATTTTGCCTGCGGAAATGGAAGAGACAGATAAAAACGCCCTTTTGGAAAAATTCGATGGAATTCCCGAATGTGTGAGTGCATATGATGAGGAGTTTGTAAAGCGCCTTGTGGCTTCTGTTTTTAAAGAGGCGGACTTATCAAAAAAAGATGACCCTGAGCATGATTTTCTTATAGGACTTGCATATCTTAGCGGAACAGATGTTGAAACGGACAGAATAAGAGGTTTAGCGCTTATAACCCTCGCTGCAGAAAACGGTGTGTATGAGGCTATTGAAACAATTTCTAAAATGCTTTCAGATGGTGCCGATACAGCGGAAAAAATGCGAACGGCAATTAAATGGGGCGAAAAAAGAAAAAATCACTGTATCAGTAACTTTGGAGAAGAAGACGAAAGAACAATTGATGCTTATAACGAGCTTAGCCACTTGTATTCTAAATGTGGCAATAATCACGAGGCAGTTAAACTGATTAAAAAAGCATATATGATTTCTAAAAAGCTTCGCGGCGAAGACGATAAAGAAACTATCCTTTTAAAGAGTAATATGGCTCAAAAATACGGTTTGATTGGCGACTACAATGAGGCTCTTCGTCTTAAAGAGGAAATATACAAAACTGCAAGGCAGAAATTTGGGATGAAAGACAAGTTTACATTGGCTACGGTAAACAACCTTGCATCCACGCTCGATAAATTCGGGGAATGGGACAGAGCCCTTGCTCAGAAGAAGAGAGCATTTAGAATTGCCTGTGAGCTGCACGGAACAGATGATGAAATGACCATCAGGGTCAGAACAAATCTTGCAACAGGATACAGGAGCGTTGGAGACCACAGAGAGGAAGCAAGGCTAAACGAAGAAAACTTAAAGATAGCTTTAAGAGAATTGGGCGAAGAAAATCCGATAACTCTTAAAGTTATGAGCAATTTAGCAGTAGCTTTGGGTGAAATGGATAATAAAGAAGACAGAGAAAGAGCCTTCGACTTTAGCGAAAGAGCCTATAAGCTTCGCACAAAGGTCTTAGGAGAAGCACATCCTGACACAATCGAGTCGTTAAATAATTTATCTTATGCGTGTTATCACAGGGGAAAACGTGACGAAGCAATTTCTAATCTTGAAAAGGCGAGAAACCTCGCATACAAGGCTTTTGGTCCAAGGCATATGACCACTCTTGAAATTATGAACAATTTAGCTTATCTTTATTCTGAAGATAACAAGGGAGAAGAAGCGATTGAAATAAATTATAAGGTGTGGCAGACGTACAAGGAGCTTCTTGGCGAAGACAATTCCAAAACACTTTCTGCAGCATTTAAATTAGGTGTTGAATACAGTAAGCACTCTACAGTGAAAAAAGCGGTGGAGCATTACAGAATGCTTTTGCCACTTCAAGTTCGGGTGCTTGGAGAAAATCATGCAGAAACAAGACAGGTAAGGGAGTTTTTGACCAGTGCCAAAAAATTATATCCAAAGCTGTAAGATAAAAACTAGTTGCAATTTTGAGGTTTATGTGCTATAATATAACCAGATATACGGGTGAAAGTCATCCGGAAAAGAAAAAAGGAGGGTTTTTATGAAACTAATACTTGCAATTGTTCATGATGAAGATGGTAATAAAGTTATGACTGAGCTTAACGAACAGGGCTTTTCTGTTACAAAGCTTGCGACAACAGGCGGTTTTTTGAAGGCAGGAAATATGACACTTCTTGTAGGTACAAGTGAGCAAAATGTCTCTACTGTTATTGATATTATTAAAAGAAAGAGTCAGACAAGAAAACAAGTTGTTAGTACTCCTGTTCTTATGTCCGGCTTGGGTAGCAGCTGCACACCATATCCCGTTGAGGTTGAGGTTGGCGGAGCTACTATATTCGTTGTTGATGTTGAAAGGTTTGAAAAAGTATAATGAGTATAAATCCTCCCGCTCAGGGAAGAAAAACTGCAGATGCGCTTGTGCGAGGTGCTCGTAAAGGCTTTCTTACGCATGCTTATATTTTTGAGGGCGAACAAGGTCTTGGAAAGAGAGAAGTTGCATATTATTTTGCAGAGGCTCTGCTTTGCGAGAATAAAGACTCTTCTCCGTGTGGAGAATGCGAGTGTTGCAGGCAGGCTATGGGTAAAAATAACCCTGACCTTAAAAGCTACAGCTTAAAAGAACTTGTGGAAAAAGACAAAAAGAGCATAGGCGTTGACGATATAAGAGAGATTATATCGGATGCATACACAAAGCCTTTTAAATCAAAATATAAGGTTTATATTATTGAGGATGCAGATGCTCTTACTATCGCCGCTCAGAATGCGATGCTTAAGATATTGGAAGAGCCGCCCGAGTATATAATATTTATTATTTGTGTGACTTCTGCGGCTAAAATTTTAAGCACTGTTCAGTCAAGGAGCAGAATTGTAAGGTTCTCTCCGTGCACTGACGATGAAGTTCGTGCTTATGTAAAATATAAATATCCTCATATGGCGGACAAAGCAGATTTTGCTGCAAGTTACTCGCAGGGAGTTTTAAAAAAGGCTGATGAGCTTTTTGAGGATGGGAAAATCTTTTCGTTAAGAAACAGAGTGTTTTCTATTTTAAAAGAGCTTCTTACGGGAACAGACGAGCTTAAGGTTTTAAAATGCGCAGATGAGCTTGATGAAATGAGGCAGGAGATGTTATCCGGCACGAAAAAAACTTCAAGCGAGGGTTTTTCTCAGGTTTTAGATTTATTCCTTTCGTTTGCGATGGATATTTTAAAAATTAAAACCGGAGCCTTTCAGGGAGTTGTAAATCGTGATATGGAAAAGGCCTTAGGTGATATAGCTTCGTGCATAACCTATAATAAGGCGGCCAACTGCGCTGAGAAAGTGACTGAAGCTTTGTATGCTTTATCAAGGCACGTCAGCTTTAAGGCTATGAGCCTTTCGATGTGCATAGGTATTTGGGATAGTTAAGGAGAAGTTTAATGGTACAGATTGTTGGAATACGCTTTAAGCGTGTTGGAAAGATATACTATTTTGACCCTGACGGAAAAGAAATAACTACTGATATGCATGTTATAGTTGAAACCGCCAGAGGGCTTGAAATGGGCGAGGTTGTTATAGCTAACCGTGAGGTTGAAGAAAAAACTGTTATTCAGCCGCTTAAAAAGGTTTTGCGTATAGCAACAAAAGAAGATTTTGAAAAGGCTGAACAAAACAAGCAAAAGGAAAAAGAAGCCTTTGATATCTGCCTTAAAAAGATAAAAGAGCATAAGCTTGATATGAAGCTTGTAGAGGTTGAATATACTTTTGATTTAAATAAAATTCTATTCTATTTTACGGCAGACGGAAGAGTTGACTTCCGTGAGCTCGTTAAGGATTTAGCGTCTGTTTTCAGAACAAGAATAGAATTAAGACAGATAGGCGTAAGAGATGAGGCCAAGATGCTCGGAAGCTATGGTATCTGCGGAAGAAACCTTTGCTGTTCTCAGTTTTTGGGTGATTTTGCTCCCGTTAGTATCAAAATGGCAAAGGAGCAGGGCTTATCTTTAAACCCAACCAAGATTTCAGGAACCTGCGGCAGACTTATGTGCTGCTTAAAATATGAGCAGGACGCTTATGAAGATTTAATCAAGGTTACTCCGAATCAGGGTGCACTTGTTGAGACGCCTGACGGCAGGGGTATTGTTGAGAGTGTAAGTCTTTTGAAAGGCAAGCTTAAAGTAAATATTGAAAGAAATAACGAGAAGAGTATTCGTGAATTTGATGTAAGCGAGGTTAAGATTATTAAAGACCGTCGCCGTGAGGATTTAGAGCTCCTTGACGAAGAAATTTTAAAAAAGCTTGAAGATAATTAAAAAGTGTGGTACAATGGTTTTGTTATGTTGTTAATTAAGCAAAGTTGCCCGGCGCAGTGTCTTTTAAAGGCGTTAATGGGCGGAGCATATTTGTTTATTATTTATTTAACATAAACTTTTGGGTGGGAGGTGTATTTTAAATGGCATACAAAATTAATGAAGAGTGCATCAGCTGTGGTGCTTGTGAGGCAGAATGCCCCGTAAGCTGCATCAGCGCAGGAGATGACGTATACGTAATTGACGCAGACGCTTGTATCGATTGCGGTAGCTGTGCAGGTGTTTGTCCTGTAGGCGCTCCTGTTGAGGCGTAATTTTATAAGAAAGCAAAAAAGCAAGCGTTTGTATGCTTGCTTTTTTGTGTTTATATATATAAAAACCATCGGAGGTGTTTATGGTGAGAAAGATTTTTGCAATGCTTGTCTTTTGTGCCTTGCTTTTTGTTCCAAATATAGCGGGGGCAGAGAGTTTTTATAAAAGTGAAGAGGTTATAAATATTGCACCGGGAATAACATTAACTAAGGTTCGGGAAGATTACAGCGGGTATGAACTTACATATTCATATATAACAGCAGATTTTGACGATAAAAATATCGGGCTCACTCTTCTTAAAAGCGAAAAGGGCATAAATGAGAGAGAAACTGTTTTAAACTTGGCAAAAACTGAGGAGAACGTTGTTGCGGCTATTAACTGCGACTTTTTTGCCATGTCTTCAGAAAGCTTTAGTCAGGGAATAGAATATAAAGACGGAAAGCTTTTGCAGTCTCCTATTGACACGAATGCTTTTGCGGGGGGCTTTTTATATGAGAAAGACCTTTTGTTTTCAAATATAGATTTTCATATAGTTGTAACCGCTCCTAATGGCGCACAAAGGGAAGTATATCGCTTAAATAAACCTATGAACCTGTTTGGTGAGCTTTTAATGTATACTCCTGACTATGAAGACGGTTTTTCGCCCGCTCCCGGAGGCGGCGTTGTTGAGATGTTTGTTTCTGATGGAGTGGTTGTAGGTTTTAATCGCACGAAAGAACCTGTCAAAATTCCTGAGGACGGATATGTTCTTTTGATTTCCGATATGTACGATTTTATAAGCGCCAACTTTAAAGAGGGCGATGAAGTAAAAATAGATTATAATATAACTCCCACATTGGAAAATCTTACTATGGCATTTGGCGGCGGTACTGTTCTTTTAAAAGACGGAGAAATTGCGCCTTTTACAAACAATATAACAGGATATAATCCGAGAAGTGCAGTAGGAACAGATAAATCGGGGAAAAAACTTTATCTTCTCTCCGTAGACGGCAGGCAGAACACAAGTCGCGGACTTACACAGACAGAACTTGCAAATCTTTTAAAAGAAATTGGCTGTACAGAAGCATTGAATCTTGACGGTGGTGGCTCTACCAATATGGTTACAAAAACCTATGAAAAAGAGGGTTTTGTTACTGCTAATTCACCAACTGAAAACAGAAAGGTTATAAATGCTCTTGGAATTACAAGTCTGGCTAAATCGGACGGTAAGCTAAAAAAGCTTACGCTTAAGGCAGAGGCTGAAAATGTTTTTAAGGGCGAGAGTGTAGGCTTAAGCTTGTTTGGAGCGGACAGCGCATATTCTTATGTTGAGATAGATAAAGAAGATGTAAAGTTTAATATAAAAAATGTTTCTGATATGAAGTTTTCTTCTGACAAAGGCGGAAGATATGAGGTATATGCTACATATAAAGGAATAAAGTCAAATTCTGTTTATATAAATGTTATTTCTGATATTTCGGGAATAGATATAAGTCCGAAAATTACTATGGACAAAGAAACTTATGAGCTTAATATAAATGTGTTTGATCAGCAGGGAAGATATGTTAAAGCGCCTTTTGAAGTCTTTGATATTCTGGTAGAGGGAGAAGCGGCAGAATTTGATAATGGAAAGCTTATAGCAAAAGAGGCGGGCGAAGCGATTTTAAAAGTGTCTTATGGTGATGTGTGCGCGTTTTCTAAAATTATTGTAAATATGGAAAGCGAAGAGGAGATAAAAAGGTGCTCTCTTCCTCAGAACATTTTAAAAGATGAGGCAGAGAAAGATATAGAAAATCCTGACTTTGCTTTCTCGTATACTGCAGCACCCAAAGAGGAAAACACCTTGTTTGACAGGCTTTATATAAAAAAGGCAGAAGAAACTGTTTTGAAATATGATGTGGGAGCGGTTTTGGGAAGAAAGAATTCTGATAAATATGAGTGCACAAGAAAAGACGGAGCGTTGTTTATAAATCTTCCTACGAAAAACGGCTTTGTAAGAAGTGCTGACACAAAGGCGCTGGACAGCCTTAAAAAAGATATTATTTCTTCCGACGAGAAAAACATATTTATAACCACCGAAGGATATTTTGATATGGACGGAAGAGAAATCCGTGCAATCATAAATGTTTTAAAGGAAACGGGCAAGGGCGTTTATGTTATTTCAAAGGGCGAGGCAAATGGTGTTAAAATTATAGACGGCATAAGATTTTTTACGATAGCTGACAATTATTCGTACGTTAATCTGACTGACGCAGTGGAAAATATTAAAATGCTTGTTTTTAATGTTCAAAATGACGAAGTTAGCTACAGCTTTAAAAATATCTATTAAGCCCTTGAAAAAATACAGAGGATATAGTAAAATAGTTAAGAGGTGTTACTATGCTTAAAAGATTTATAAGTTACTATAAACCCCATAAAAAAATGCTTGCGCTTGATATGCTTGCAGCGTTATTAATTTCCGTAATCGGTATGGTGTATCCTGTTGTAACAAATAAAATGCTAAATGAGTACATTCCGAATAAAATGTATTCTACTATTGTGGTTGCGGGAATTATTGTGCTTGCTTTGTATGTTATAAGGCTTCTTTTGAGGTACTTTGTTCAGTACTACGGTCATATCATAGGCGTTAAAATGCAGTCTCAGATGAGGGTGGATTTGTTTTGCCATCTTCAAAAGCTCCCCTATAAGTTTTATGATAATAATGAAACGGGAAGAATTATGACAAGAATTACAAGTGACTTGTTTGAGGTTTGCGAGCTTGCGCATCACGGCCCTGAAAATCTTCTTATAAGCTCGGTTATGATAATTTTATCGTTTAGTTATCTTTTTACTATTGATAGGATATTGACACTTATTATTTTTGCCTGTGTTCCTGTTTTGGTTGTTGTAACAGCACATTTTCGTAAGGCTATGAAAAGTGCCTTTGCAGACAGAAGAAAAAGTAACGCTACGATAAATGCGGCAGTTGAGAGTAGTATAACGGGCATAAGAGTTACCAAAGCATACACAAATGCGGCGGGCGAGATTGAAAAATTTAAAAAAGGCGATAAAGAATTTGTTAATTCTTCCAGAAGAGCGTATGATGCAATGGCAAAATTCCATTCGTCAACAACCTTTATTACAGATGTTTTTAATGTAATTATTTTGATTGCAGGCGGATTATTTTTGTATGCAGGAAGAATTTCTTTTGGCGATTATTCAACTTTTATAGTTTCTGTAAACATTTTTATAAGCCCTGTAACAACGCTTATCGGATTTATGGAGCAGTTCCAGAATGGCGCAAGCGGTTTTAAGAGGTTTGTTGAAATCATGGAGGAAGAGCCTGAAAAAGACAGACCCGATGCACGAGAGCTTAAAGATGCAAAGGGTGAAATTGAGTTTAAAAATGTTACTTATTCTTATGATGTAACCAAGGAAGTGCTTTCCGGGGTAAGTATGAAAATCGAAAAAGGCAAAAAGCTTGCTCTTGTAGGTCCGTCGGGCGGAGGTAAGACAACTATATGCCATTTGTTACCGAATTTTTATAAGCTTTCCGAAAATTCAGGAGAGATTTTGATAGACGGAAACAACATACAGGATTTAACCTTGGAATCTGTAAGAAAAAACATTGGTATTGTTCAGCAGGACGTTTTCTTGTTCTCAGGAACAATAAGGGAAAATATTTTATACGGAAGACCCGAAGCTACCGAAGAGGAAATGATAAAGGCTTCCAAAAAGGCGAATATTCACGACTATATAATGACTCTTGAAAACGGATATGACACCGAAATAGGAGAGCGCGGCGTTAAGTTATCGGGCGGTCAGAAGCAGAGAATAAGTATCGCAAGAGTGTTTTTAAAAGACCCTGCAATTCTTATTCTGGACGAGGCAACGAGCGCTCTTGACAACACAACAGAGGTTTTAATTCAAAATGCATTAGACGAGCTTTGCCGCGGAAGAACAACACTTGTTGTTGCGCACCGTTTGTCGACAATAAGAAATGCTGATGAAATTGTTGTGGTAACAAACGGAAAGATTTTAGAAAGAGGAACTCACGAGGAGCTTATAGAAAAGGGCGGAATGTATAAAGGTTTATATGCTCTTCAGTTCAGGGATAACGATTTTATCGAATAATGTGAAAAGAGGATTTTACTTTGATTTTACCTGAGTACGTTAAAAAATCAATAGAGATACTTAAAAGCAGGGGGCATGAGGCGTATGCAGTGGGTGGCTGTGTGCGCGATATGCTCATAGGCAAGACACCTTCTGACTATGATATAACAACCTCTGCTCTGCCTGAGGAGATAAAGGAATGCTTTGTGGGTTTTCGTGTTATCGAAACGGGAATTAAGCACGGCACGGTGTCGGTTATTGTTGATAATAACATATTAGAGATTACAACGTACCGCATTGACGGAAAGTATAAAGACAACCGCCGTCCCGAGAGCGTGAGCTTTTCTAAAAACCTTCAGGAAGATTTAAAACGCCGTGATTTTACGATTAATGCTATGGCGTATAACGAAAAGGACGGCATAAAAGATTTTTTTGGCGGAAAAGGTGATGTTTCAGATAAAATAATAAGATGCGTAGGCGATGCGGAAACCCGTTTTGAAGAAGATGCCTTAAGAATCTTAAGGGCTTTAAGATTTTCGGCTGTGTTCGGCTTTGAAATAGAAGATAAAACGAGAAAGGCAATATCATTAAAGAAAAGGCTTTTAAAAAACATTTCAGCAGAGAGGGTAAGAGATGAATTTTCAAAGCTTATCGTTGCAAAAGACGGAGCTAAAGTTTTAGACGAGTTTTTTTATGTGTTTGAAATTATTATTCCTGAGCTTAATAAAACGAGAGGGCTTTGTCAGTGTAATAATTATCATATTTATGATGTTTTTAATCACATTTTAAAGTCGGTGGAAATGGCAGAAGAGGAACTAAGCGTTAAGCTTTGTATGCTTTTTCATGACATCGGAAAGCCATATTGCTTTTCAAAAGACGAGGATGGAAACGGTCATTTTTACGGACATCAGAGAATAAGTGCTGCAATAGCAAAGGATGTGCTTTTAAGGCTTCGTTATCCGAATAAAATGATTGACACTGTTTGTACGCTCGTGAATTTCCACGACGGTCAGATGGCTGCAGATGAGAAAAGCGTGTGCCGTTGGCTAAGAAGAGTGGGCGAGGAAAATTTAAGGCTTCTTCTTAAAGTGAAAAGAGCAGATGCGCTGGCGCACGAGGAAAACTATGCTAAAATGCGTGTCGCAGAGATTTCGGAAATTGAAAAGGTTTTAGAAGAGGTTATAAAAAAAGACCTTTGTTACAGTTTAAAGCAGCTTGCGGTTTCGGGAGAGGATGTTGTTTTATCGGGCATTTCGGGAAAAGAAGTAGGAGAAGTGCTTGAGGGACTTTTGACCGCTGTTATAGACGGAAGATGTGAAAACAATAAAGAAGCTTTAATGGAGCGTGTAAAAAGATATAGTGAAAAAAGAAGACCCTGAGGGGTCTTCTTTTAATGTGTGTAACTATTGATAACCTTTGCAAAAGACTTTGCGGCAAGGCGCGCCGAAAGTATTGTCTCGTCAAGAGTGTTTGCATCTGTTCCTATTTCAACAAGCATAGAACCCTTTGTGGCGTGAGTATTAAATCTTTCTTTTCTTATTGAAAGAGGGCGCGCGAGGTTATTGTAGTCATTTGTGAGCTGATTTTGTATTTTTAAGGTAAGCTTAAGATTTTCCTGCCAGTCGGGGTGCGTGAGTCCACCCTCGTTTGTGCCTGAAATAATCATAAGCTGAGCTGCTTTTTTACCGTCAATCTCCGTTAAAAGCTTGTATTTTGTTCCGTCCTGTGCTGTCATGGAGTCTCGGTGAATATCTATAACAATCTGTATGGACGGATATTTTTTAAGATAGCTTTCTATAAGAGCCAGAGACTTTGCATAAGAGCCGTTATATGACGGATAGTCATTTAAGCTTTTGTCGTGAATAACATCTATGCCCTCTTCGCGCAAGGAGGCTGCAAACTCTTCGCCAACGCGCGCGACATTAAAATTCGTATCTTTAGTTCTTGCATTCGTTTCGGGAGTGTAGTTGTATTTTTCAGACGGGGTATAGCTTTCGGTTGTGTGAGTGTGAACAATTAATACTGTGGGTTTTCCTGTAATTGAAAGGGGCGCGCTTAATAAAGCTTTCGTATCAACAGAAAAGCTTGTTTTGTTATCAACCGAAAGGGCAGAGGCGTTTACCGCGAGTGTTTTTTCTTCTATATTGTCATAGTAAGCTGAAAGTGGCTGATTTTCTGTTTCTTCGTTATTTTCCAAAACGGGAGTGTATTTTAAAGTCTCCGCTTTTTTAATAGGTTCAATTTTATAGATTTGGGGTGAAAAGAAATCAAGTCCCGCTGCTTTTGCCGCAGTATAACGGAAGAAATTAAGCCATTCAGTGCGCTTGGCTTCGGCGTCCGGCAAGGACTTTTCCCACGAGTAACGGGCAAGGCTTTCAAGATTTTTATTATTTGAAAAAACAAGATGAGATGCAGAGAAAAAAGAAAATGTTCCTAACCCCAACGCCAGGATTACAAGAAAAAACTTCATAATTGTATGTTTGTTTATAAGGATTGCCCTGAATTTTTTTCGTTTCATATATGTATTCTCACTTTCTTTATCTGGTATATTTAGTATAATTATATGATGGATAGACACAACATTATGAAAAAAAGCAAAAAAATGGAGAAAGAAAACAGGAAAATTATGTAAAAATACACTGGAAAACTATGTGCAAGTTGCACAAAAAATGAAGAAAAATTTCGTAAAAGTTTTTGCAAAAAAATATTGAAAAAATTCAAAAAAAGCTTGCATTTTCGGGGAATATAATGTATAATTAATAGCGTTGTGACAAGACATACGATGAAACAGGAGGTTGCAAACCGAACGGTTTGGTTTTTCTGTGGAGAATGTCCGATTCTTGAAACCGGGCGACAAGTCACGCTGCACTAATAGTATACACCCTTTAGCGAGAGCGCAATCCTTATGGGGATTTTGCGCCCTTAGTGCGTGTTTGGCCCAGGTATGTCCATTTGGCAAATCTGGGTTTTTATTTCGAGGGAGATGGAAACACCCGGCAGGGTGTAAATTAGAAAGTGCGTGCTGTCGTAATGGAACAACTAAATTTTGAATACTAGAAGGAGGAAAAACTTATGGCAGCAACTCAGACAATCAGAATCAGACTTAAGGCTTACGATCATACTTTGATTGACCAGTCAGCAGAGAAGATTGTGGAAACAGCTAAGAGAACAGGCGCAAAGGTATCAGGTCCTATTCCGCTACCTACAAAGAAAGAAATCGTTACAATTCTTCGTGCCGTTCACAAGTACAAGGATTCCAGAGAGCAGTTTGAGATGAGAACACACAAGAGACTAATCGACGTGCTTGTTCCCACACAGAAAACAATAGAAGCTCTCACAAAGCTCGATTTGCCCGCAGGCGTTGATATCGAGATTAAGTTGTAATAGCTTAGGCTATTGCGGGTCAAGTTTGCAGACCTTACTGTAAACCAATAACCTATAAGGAGGAAAAAAGGAAATGAAAAAGGCAATTATGGGAACAAAAGTTGGCATGACTCAGATATTCGCTGAAGACGGAAAAGTTACTCCCGTTACTGTGATTTCTGCAGAAGCTAACGTTGTTGTTCAGAAGAAAACAGTTGAAACTGACGGTTATGACGCCGTACAGGTTGGTTTTATGAACAAAAGAGAAAAGCTTGTAAACAAACCTATGAAAGGTCATTTCGCAAAAGCTGATGTAGCTTTCAAGAGATTCTTAAAGGAGTTTAAGCTAGAGGACGTAAGCGCGTTAAACGTAGGCGACGAAATCAAGGTTGACTCATTTGAAGAGGGTAGCTATGTTGATGTAACCGGTATCAGTAAAGGTAAAGGTTACGCAGGTGCAATCAAGCGCCATGGTGCTCACAGACTAAAGGAAACTCACGGTACAGGTCCTGTTCACCGTCATGCAGGTTCTATGGGCGCATGTTCAACACCTTCAAGAGTTATGAAGGGCAAAAAGCTTCCCGGTCACATGGGTGTTGACAAGGTTACAATACAGAAGCTTGAGATCATGAAGATCGACACAGAGAACAATCTTATCTGCGTAAAGGGAAGCATTCCCGGTGCAAAGGGCGGATTGGTAATAGTAAAAGATTCAGTTAAGGCATAAATAATGCTAAAAGAAAGGAGGATGTAGGTTAATGGCTACATTGAATTTATACAACATGAGCGGCGAAAACAAAGGTACTATTGAAGTAAGTGATAGCATTTTCGCTGTAGAAGTAAATAAATCAGTGCTCCATGACGTGGTTGTTAATTACCTTGCAAACCAGAGACAGGGTACACAGAGCGCGCTAACTCGTACAGAGGTTCGCGGCGGTGGTATCAAGCCTTGGAGACAGAAAGGAACAGGTAGAGCAAGACAGGGAAGCATTCGTGCTCCTCAGTGGACAGGCGGTGGCGTAGTATTCGCACCCAAGCCGAGAGACTATTCTTACCGTTTAAATAAGAAGGTTAAGAAGCTTGCTTTCAAGATGGCTCTTACAACAAAGACTGCAGATATCTATGTTGTTGAGGATCTTAAGTTTAATGAAATCAAAACAGCTAATGCAGTAAACCTATTGAAAGCTCTTGGTATCACAGAGAAGACATTGGTAGTAACTGCTGAAAGCGACAAGAACGCATACTGCTCAATCAGAAACATCGAAGGTGTTTCAGCAAGCTATGTAGGCGGACTTAATGTTTATGAGATTTTAAATCACAACAAACTAGTAATTGCAAAAGATGCAATTGCAAAAATTGAGGAGGTGTGTGCACTATGACATTCGCTCATGATATAATCCTTGCTCCTGTTGTTACAGAGCAGTCCATGGATATGATGGCAGACAGAAAGTACACCTTCAAGGTTGCTAAAAACGCAAACAAAATCCAGATTGCAAAAGCAATCGAAGAGATTTTCGGCGTTAAAGTAGAAAAAGTAAACACAATGAATATGGATGGCAAAATGAAAAGAATGGGCGCTAACATGGGTAGACGCGCATCTTACAAAAAGGCTATCGTAAAGCTTACTGAAGACAGCAAGACTATCGAATTCTTCGACGGTATTGCGTAAGTAAAAAAGAAACGAGATAATTTATAGATAAGGAGTGACATTAGGATGGCGATTAAAAAGTATAATCCTACTTCTCCTGCAAGAAGATTTATGACAGTTTCCGCTTTTGAGGAAATCACAACAAATACTCCTGAGCGTTCACTGTTAGAGCCTCTTAAGAAATATGCAGGTAGAAATTCATATGGTAAGATTACCGTTCGTCACCGTGGCGGCGGAAATCGCAGAAAATACAGAGTAATCGACTTCAAGAGAAACAAAGATGGCGTAAATGCTACAGTAATGTCGATTGAATACGATCCGAACAGAAGCGCAAATATCGCGCTTGTACAGTACGAGGACGGCGAGAAGAAATACATTATTGCTCCCTACGGCATAAAGGTTGGCGATGTTTTACAGAACGGAACAGGCGCAGACATTAAGCCCGGTAATGCAATGTTTATTTCCGACATTCCCGTTGGTACACTAATTCACAACATTGAGCTTTGGCCCGGTCGTGGTGCTCAGCTAGTAAGAAGCGCAGGCGCTGCTGCTCAGCTTATGGCAAAAGACGGTGGTTATGCTCAGGTTCGTTTGCCTTCGGGTGAAGTAAGAATGATAAGACTTGATTGTCGTGCGACAATTGGCCAGGTTGGTAACCTTGATTACGAAAACATCAAGATTGGTAAAGCCGGTAGAAAACGTCACATGGGTTGGAGACCTACAGTTCGTGGTAGCGTAATGAACCCCTGCGACCATCCTCACGGTGGTGGTGAAGGTAAGTCACCTATCGGTAGACCTTCTCCCATGACTCCTTGGGGTAAACCTGCTCTTGGTCTTAAGACAAGATCTAAGAAGAACAAGTCAAACAAGTTTATCGTTAAGAGAAGAAACGAGAAATAATTACGGCATAAAGCATAAATTTTTATGTTAACCGGAAGGAGGAAATCGAATGGGAAGATCCATTAAGAAAGGCCCTTACGTTGAAGAAAGATTAATGAAGAGAATCGTAGCAATGAATGAGGCCAACACAAAAAATGTAGTAAAGACATGGTCAAGATCATCAACTATTTTCCCTGAAATGGTTGGTCATACAATAGCTGTTCATGATGGCAGAAAGCATGTGCCGGTATTCGTAAGCGAAGATATGGTAGGTCATAAGCTAGGAGAGTTTGCTCCTACAAGAACCTACAAAGGTCACGCTGGTGCTAAGTCATCTAGATAATTTTAGTTTTGTCATCAGATGAAAGGAGGAAACAAATAGTGGAAGCAAAAGCAATTTTGAAGTACGCTCGTATTTCTAACCGTAAGGTTGGTATCGTACTTGATTTAATAAGAAATAAGCCGGTAGGCGAAGCTATGGCTATTCTAAAGCATACTCCCAAGGCGGCTTCTATATTAGTAGAAAAATTACTTGCATCTGCAATTGCAAATGCTGAAAACAATTTCGGTATGGATGCAAGCAAGCTATACGTTTCTGAGACCTTCGCAAATCAGGGTCCTACACTAAAGAGAATCAGACCCAGAGCGCAGGGCAGAGCGTTCCGTATTAAGAAAAGAACAAGTCATATTACAGTTGTAGTAAAAGAGAAGTAAGAGAGGAGGTTACTCATGGGACAGAAAGTTAATCCACATGGACTTAGAGTTGGTATTATCAAAGATTGGGATTCAAAATGGTTTGCTAAAGACAACGTTTTTGGCGATACACTAGTTGAAGACTATAAAATAAGAAAGTTTTTAAAGAAAGAACTTTACGAAGCAGGCGTTTCGAAGTTCGAAATTGAAAGAAAGAGCAATAAGACTATTGTTAACATCTTTGCTGCAAAGCCTGGTCTGATTATCGGTAAGGGCGGCGCTGAAATTGAAAAGCTTAAGGCTAAGCTTGCAAAATTAACAGGCAAAAGCGATGTTAACGTAAATATCGTAGAGATCAAAGTTCCCGATATGGATGCTGTATTGGTTGCTGAAAACATTGCTTCTCAGCTTGAAAGACGTATTTCTTTCAGACGTGCAATGAAACAGTGCATGGGCAGATCCATGAAAATGGGTGCTAAAGGTATCAAAACTGCGGTTTCCGGACGTTTGGGCGGTGCTGAAATTGCCAGAACCGAACACTATCACGAGGGCACAATTCCGCTACAGACCTTGAGAGCCGATATCGATTATGGTTTTGCAGAAGCAAACACAACATACGGTAAGATCGGTGTTAAGGTATGGATTTACAAAGGTGAGATTCTTCCGGAAAATAAGAGAGCGAAAAAAGCGGAAGGAGGCAAATAATAATGTTATTACCTAAGAGAGTTAAACACAGAAGAGTAATGCGTGGTAGAATGAAGGGTAAGGCTACTCGTGGTAACTTCGTAAGCAACGGTCAGTTTGGCTTACAGGCACTTGAGCCCGCTTGGATTACTTCTAATCAGATAGAAGCAGCCCGTATTGCGATGACAAGATACATTAAAAGAGGCGGTCAGGTTTGGATTAAGATATTCCCTGACAAGCCCGTAACAGAGAAACCTGCTGAAACTCGTATGGGTAGCGGTAAAGGTTCTCCTGAGTATTGGGTAGCAGTTGTTAAACCCGGTAGAGTATTATTTGAAATTGACGGTGTTTCAGAAGAAGTTGCACGTGAAGCTATGCGTCTTGCTATGCACAAGCTTCCCATCAAGTGTAAGTTTGTAACACGTGAGGAGAAGGAGGCGTCTGCAGAATGAAAACAAGTGAAATCAGAGATTTGACAGTTGAAGAATTGAATCTTAAACTAGGCGAACTTAAAGCAGAGCTTTTCAACTTAAGATTTCAGAATGCGACAAATCAGTTAGAAAACCCCTCTAGAATTGCAGATGTTAAGAAGAGCATCGCAAGGGTTATGACTATCATTCGTGAAAGAGAGCTTAACTAGTTTTTAACGTTTTGAGTAGTATGAAAGGAGGAATTGGTTGTGGAAGAAAGAAACACACGAAAAGTAAGAATAGGCACAGTTGTTAGTGACAAAATGGATAAGACAATTGTTGTAGCTATTAAATATAATGTAAAACACCCTCTTTACGGCAAAATTGTAAAGAAAACCTACAAGCTTAAGGCTCATGATGAAAACAACGAATGTGCAGTGGGCGATAAAGTACAGGTAATGGAAACAAGACCCCTGTCCAAGGATAAGCGTTGGAGATTAGAAAAGATTGTTGAGAAGGCTCAGTAATGAGATTTTCTTCACAGGAAGGAGGAAGTTTGCGTGATACAGCAACAGACAAGAATGAAGGTTGCCGATAACACAGGTGCAAAAGAAATCATGTGCATCAGAGTGCTTGGCGGCAGCGGTAAAAAGTTTGCAAATATAGGCGATGTAGTAGTTGCCAGCGTTAAGAAGGCAACACCCGGCGGTGTTGTAAAAAAAGGTGACGTAGTTAAAGCTGTTATTGTTAGAAGTGCTAAAGGTGTGAAACGTAACGACGGAACACACATTAAGTTCGACGAAAACGCAGCTGTTATAATTAGAGATGATAAGAACCCAAGAGGTACTCGTATCTTTGGACCTATCGCAAGGGAACTAAGAGATAAAGAGTATATGAAGATTTTATCATTGGCACCCGAAGTACTATAAGGAGGTGGCGAAAAATGACAAATAAACTTCACGTTAAAACAGGCGATACAGTAGTTGTATTGTCCGGTAAAGATAAAGGCAAAAAGGGTAAGGTTTTAAAGGCCAATCCCGCAGAACGCAAGGTTATCGTTGAAGGCGTGTCCGTTGCATCCCGCCATACAAAGCCCAGAAAACAGGGTGAGCAGGGTGGCATTTTGAAGAAGGAAACACCTATTTACGCATCAAAAGTAATGCTTGTTTGCCCCAAGTGCGGCAAAGCAGCAAGAACTGGTTTTAAGTTCCTTGATGACGGTTCAAAGGTTAAATTCTGCAAAAAGTGTAACGAAACGTTAGATAACTAATCTATTGTAAAAGGAGGTTAGACAATGGCAAGATTATTTGATCTATACAAAAAAGAAATTGCTCCTGCAATGATGCAGAAGTTCGGATATAAAAGCGTAATGCAGATTCCGAAGCTTGACAAGATTGTAATCAATGTAGGTCTTGGCGAAGCTAAGGATAATCCTAAGGCAGTTGAAGGTGCTATAAATGATTTGACTTTAATCACAGGTCAGAAGCCCGTTGTAACAAAGGCTAGAAAATCTGTTGCTAACTTCAAATTAAGAGAAGGCATGAACATTGGCTGTAAGGTAACACTTAGAAACGACAAAATGTATGAGTTTTTAGACAGATTCTTCAACGTAGCACTTCCCCGTGTACGTGACTTCAGAGGAATCAGCGCTAACTCCTTTGATGGTCGTGGTAACTATGCTACGGGTGTTAAAGAACAGCTTATCTTCCCTGAAATCGAGTATGATAAAATCGATAAGCTTAGAGGTATGGACATTATTATTGTTACTACAGCTAAGACAGATGAAGAGGCTCGCGAGCTATTAACTATGTTTGGTGCTCCGTTCACCTCTGCTAATTAAGGAGGAACATTATGGCTAAGAAAGCAATGGTATTAAAACAGCAGAAGGCCCCCAAATACAGCACACAGGCATATAACCGCTGCAAGATTTGCGGAAGACCTCATGCGTATTTGAGAAAGTACGGTATCTGCCGTATCTGCTTTAGAGAATTAGCTTATAAGGGACAGATTCCCGGTGTTAAAAAGGCTAGTTGGTAAGATAAAGAGTATATTTGAAAAGTTGATTTATGTCAAAACTATCAGATATTTAAGTTTTGGAAGGAGGTAAAATAATGCAAATTACAGATCCTATCGCAGATTTGCTAACTCGTATCAGAAATGCAAACTCTGCAAAACACGAAATGGTTGACATTCCGGCTTCCAATATGAAAAAAGCTATAACAAAGATTTTATTGGACGAGGGATATATAAAAGGTTTTCAGGTTATAGATGATTCAAAGCAGGGCATCATCAGAGTTACCTTGAAGTACGGTGAAAATAAGTCTAAGGTTATTTCCGGAATAAAGAGAGTTTCTCGCCCCGGTCTTAGAATTTATGCTGGTGTTGATGAGCTACCTAAGGTATTAAAAGGTTTAGGTATAGCAATTATTTCAACATCAAAGGGTATCATGACTGATAAGCAAGCTCGTGCAGAAAAAATTGGCGGCGAAGTATTGGCATTTGTTTGGTAATACTGCCAAAGAAATAGGAGGTGTAACACATGTCTAGAATAGGCAATAGCCCTATCGCAATACCTGCTGGTGTTGAAGTAAAGGTAGAGGCTGAAAATTTAGTGACAGTAAAGGGCCCCAAGGGTACTTTATCAAGACAGTTGCACAAAGATATGATTATTGAGAAGGGTGCAACAGAAATCATAGTAAAAAGACCTTCTGAAGCGAAAGAGCACAGATCTTTGCACGGACTTACAAGAACCTTAATTAATAACATGGTACTTGGTGTTACAGAAGGATTTACAAAGACACTTGAAATAAACGGTGTTGGTTACAGAGCTCAGATGCAGGGCAAGAAGCTAGTGTTAACACTAGGTTACTCTCATCCTGTTGAGATGGAAGCTCCCGCAGGCATTGAAATTGCAGTTCCTGCTCCCAACCAGATTGTTATCACAGGTGCAGATAAGCAGGCTGTAGGTCAGCTGGCAGCTGTTATTAGAGAAAAGAGACCGCCTGAGCCGTATAAGGGCAAGGGTATTAAGTATACGACTGAGACTATCAGACGTAAAGAAGGTAAAGCTGGCGGTAAGAAATAAGAAAGGAGTGGATAAAATATGGTAAATAAGAAGTCTAGCAACAAAGCAAGACAGAAGCGTCATCTTCGTATCAGAAAGAAGGTTTCCGGTACAGCATTAAGACCCAGACTTAGCGTGTTCCGTAGCTTAAAGAACATCTATGCTCAGGTTATTGATGACGTAACAGGTGTAACAATTGTATCCGCTTCCAGCCTTGATATTGAAAATGGCGGTAACGTAGATGCTGCTAAAGAAGTGGGTAAATTGATCGCAGAGCGTGCTAAGGCAAAGGGAATTGATTCTGTTGTATTTGACAGAAGCGGTTACATTTACCACGGCAGAGTTGCTGCATTGGCAGAAGGCGCAAGAGAAGGCGGCTTAGAGTTTTAATAAAAAGGAGGGGATACCATGCAGGAAAGAATTGACGCATCAACACTTGATATAAAAGAAAAAGTTGTTAATATAGGTCGTGTTGCTAAGGTTGTAAAGGGCGGTAGAACATTCCGTTTCAGTGCACTTGTAGTTGTAGGTGACGGTAACGGTCATGTTGGTTACGGCACAGGCAAAGCGGCTGAAATTCCGGATGCAATCAGAAAGGGTATTGAGGACGCTAAGAAGAACATGATTACTGTTCCGTTGGTAGGCGGTACAATCCCTCACGATGTAATCGGTAAATACGGTGCGGGCACAGTGCTTATAAAGCCGGCTGCAGAAGGTACAGGTGTTATCGCAGGTGGCCCGGCGAGAGCAGTGCTCGAGCTTGTTGGAATCAGAGATATAAGAACAAAATCTCTTCGTTCCAATAACCCCAGAAACGTGGTAAGAGCCACAATCGCAGGTCTTGCATCGCTAAAATCCGTTGAGGAAGTTGCAAAGATGAGAGGCAAGACTCCTGAAGAGTTGTTGGGTTAAGGAGGAAATGAGAAATGTCTAAATTAAAGATTACTCTTGAGAAGAGCTTGATTGGCCGTAAAGACGACCAGATAGCAACAGCTAAAGCATTGGGTTTAAAGAAAATCCGTGCAACAGTTGAACAGAACGACAATCCTCAGATCAGAGGTATGATTAATAAAATTTCTCACCTTGTAAAAGTTGAAGAAATTTAAAGAAGACTCGGAAATTTAAGAAGGAGGTGCAGCAAATGAGACTTGATGAACTAAAACCTGCAGAAGGTTCAAAGTTTGAGGCTAAGAGAAAAGGCCGTGGTCCTGGAAGCGGAAATGGTAAAACAGCAGGTAAGGGTCACAAGGGTCAGAATGCTCGTAGCGGTGGCGGAGTAAGACCTGGTTTTGAAGGTGGTCAGATGCCTATTTACAGACGTTTGCCCAAGAGAGGTTTTACAAATATATTTGCAAAAGAATACGTTACAGTTAACGTTGAAGTACTTGAGCAGTTCGAGGCAAATACTGAAATTACTGCTGATGTTTTAAAAGAAGCCGGAATCATTAAGAAGGTGAAGGACGGCGTAAAAATTCTAGGCAGAGGCGAAGTAACAAAGCCATTGACTGTTAAAGTTGCTAAGTTTACAGAGTCTGCGGCAGCTAAGATTACAGCAGCCGGCGGAAAGGCTGAGGTGATTTAATTGTTAAAGACATTAAAGAATGCCTGGGCAATTGATGATTTAAGAAAAAAGATAATCTTTACGATTTTTATGCTTATCGTATACAGATTAGGTTGTGCGATTCCTGTTCCCGGATTAAGTGCTGATGCTATGAAAGCTCTTATGGGTGCAGAGGGCACAGTAGGTGTGTTCTCACTTTTGGACACATTTACAGGCGGTGCGTTCTCAAATGCAACAGTGTTTGCTATGGGTATTACACCGTACATTAACTCTTCAATTATCATTCAGCTTCTTACAGTTGCAATCCCCGCTCTTGAAAGACTTTCTAAAGAGGGCGAAGAGGGCAGAAAGAAGATTAATGATATTGTTCGTTATGTAACAGTAGTATTAGCTATTATTCAGGCTGTTGGCTTGTATTTCACATTAGCAAATATGGGTGCTATTTCTGCGGCTGACCGTGGATTTGTTACAGCACTTTTAGTAACAATCACTTTCACAGCAGGTACAGCATTTATAATGTGGATAGGCGAAATGATTACTGAAAAAGGCATAGGAAATGGTATTTCTCTTATCATTTTCGCAGGTATTGTTTCTTCTGGTCCTCAGTTAGTGATGCAGCTTTACAACACTTTCTTAGGCGCAAACATATCTGCTATAAATGCAATTCTTTTGATTGTTGTAATCGCTGTTGTAATCCTTATCTTAGGATTTGTAGTGTTTATGAACAATGCTGAGAGAAGAATTCCTGTGCAGTATGCAAAAAGAGTTGTTGGAAGAAAAATGTATGGCGGTCAGAGCACTAACATACCGATTAAGGTAACAATGGCCGGCGTTATTCCGATAATCTTTGCAACAAGTATTCTTGCATTCCCCACAACTATCGCTCAGTTCTGTGGCGTTGATATTAACGCTCCCGGATTCTGGACAGGTATCTTAAGATCTTTGTCCTACGGCGGTTGGGTTTATGCAGTACTTGATTTCCTACTAATTATATTCTTCACCTACTTCTACACATCGATGCAGTTTAATCCCATCGAGATGTCTAACAACATCAAGAAGAATGGTGGTTTCATTCCCGGAATAAGACCGGGTAAGCCTACAAGTGATTATATCGCTAAGGTTATGAACAGAATTGTTATTGTAGGAGCTGCTTTCTTGGCAGTTATCGCAGTGCTTCCCATGGCGTTCTCGGCAGTTATTCCCGGAATCGCTCTTGGCGGAACATCTTTGCTTATCGTAGAGGGTGTTGCACTTGAAACTGTTAAGCAGATGGAATCTCAGATGATGATGCGTCATTATAAGGGATTCTTAGAATAAAATATTCTAACTTAATATAAGGTGGGTTTTTTCAAATGAAATTGGTTTTTTTGGGCCCTCCGGGCGCCGGCAAGGGTACTCAGGCAGCTTTTATTTCAGAGGCTTGTAATATCCCCACCATCTCAACCGGGGCCATGCTTCGTGAGGCAATAGTTAAAAAAACGGAGCTTGGAAAAGAAGCTCAGGCCTTTATTGATAAAGGCGAGTTCGTTACAGATGAAGTTGTAATTGGTATTGTTAAGGAAAGGCTTAGCATGCCCGATTGCAAGAATGGTTACATTTTAGATGGTTTTCCCCGTACTTTAGTACAGGCAGAGGCACTTGATAAAATGCTTCCTGATGCGGTTGAAACCGCTCTTCTTCTGGAAGTATCGGATGAGAGTTTAATTGAAAGATTGTCAGGCAGAAGAGAATGTCCTGCGTGCAAGGCAACTTTTCATATTACAAATAATCCTTCAAGTAAAGGTGATGTATGTGATAAGTGCGGCGCAAAGCTTGTGCAGCGTGCAGACGACACTGCCGAGACAATAAAAAAGCGTATGAGTATTTATCATGCTCAGACGGAACCTATTAAAGATTATTACAAAGCATGCGGCAAACTGAAGTGTGTTTCCGGCGAAAGAGATTTGTCGGACGTAACTGAGGCTATCTTTGAGATTTTAGGTTTACAGGGAGGACGCTGATGATTACAATTAAATCACACAAAGAGATTGATTGTATGCGTAAGGCAGGCAAGATAGTGTCAGGTACCTTTGAGGAATTAAAAAAGGCTATTAAGCCCGGTATTTCTACAAAGGAACTTGACCGGATTGCCTACGAGTACATCAAAAGCAATGGTGCGACACCATCGTTTCTGGGTTATGGCGGATTTCCGGGTTCAATTTGCGCTTCTGTAAATGACCAGGTTATTCACGGTATACCTGATGGAACAAAGCTTAAAGACGGCGACATTATCAGTATTGATATAGGAGCTTGCTATAAGGGCTTTCATGGTGACAGTGCAAAAACTTTTCCTGTTGGAAATGTAAGCAAGGAAGCTCAGAAGCTTATAGATGTAACTCGACAGAGCTTTTACGAAGGAATCGCGTTTGCAAAGCGCGGAAACCGTATTGTTGATATATCTTCTGCAATTCAGAGCTATGTTGAAAAGCATGGTTACGGTATTGTAAGAGATTACACGGGTCACGGAATTGGTTCTTCGCTTCATGAAGAGCCGAGCGTGTTAAATTATGTTACCAAAGTAAGAGGACCGAGAATGCTTGCAGGAATGACTATTGCTGTTGAACCAATGGTAACAGCAGGGCATTATGATGTTTATGTTGAAGACAATGACTGGACTGTGTGTACAGAAGATGGGTCGCTTGCGGCTCACTATGAGCATACTATCCTTATAACAGACGGAGAATGCGAAATTCTTACAAGATAATTTTGAGGTGATATAGTGGAAATTGGTATAGGAAGCATTGTGTATTCAAAAGCGGGCCGTGATAAGAACAACTTCTTTGTTGTTGTTTCGGCTGATAAAGAATTTGCTTATTTGTGCGATGGGGATATACGAAAGTTCGATAAACCTAAAAAGAAAAAACTTAAGCATTTATCGGTAACTAACAAAGTCAGCGAGACGGTTAAAGAAAAACTTAGTATAAGCGGAAAAGTTGGCAACGCAGAGCTTAGAAGAGCTATCGAAGAGTTTTGCGAAAGTAATAATTAAAGCAGTACAAAAAGGGGGTTTTATCCTTGGCAAAAGACGATATGATAGAAATCGAGGGTACTGTTGTTGAAGCATTACCTAATGCAATGTTTCAGGTTGAGCTTGAAAATGGGCACAAAATTTTAGCTCATATTTCAGGAAAACTAAGAATGAATTTCATTCGTATTCTACCGGGTGATAAAGTAACGGTTGAGCTTTCACCTTACGATTTAACTCGTGGAAGAATAACATGGAGAGCAAAATAAGCTCATTCATGTGAAGCAAAAGTTTTATTAGTTAAGCACTTTGGTTAAAGTGCTAAAAGGAGGTAATCTACATGAAGGTTAGACCATCTGTAAAACCCATTTGCGAAAAGTGCAAAATGATTAAGAGAAAAGGAAAAATCATGGTGATTTGTGAAAATCCCAAGCACAAGCAGAAACAAGGTTAATTAGTCCGAAAAAAATCCAATGCTCAAAAGTACGCATACTAAATTGTGTATAACTGCAGTAAGCGTCGGCTGTCCCGTAAGAAACGGGAAACTTGCGCAGGTTTTGAAGCCTAAGGATATTAAAATGCAGTGGCTTCGCATTTTAGTGTAGGGCTATATTACGCCCGACAGATGGGCATGGCGCATAAAGCGCCCGAACAAAAATTAAAAAATTTTTTAATCCCAATCAGGAGGTGTAAACTATGGCAAGAATAGCTGGTGTTGACTTACCGAGAGAGAAGAGAGTAGAAATCGGTCTTACTTATATTTTCGGTATCGGTAGAAGTGCATCTACAAAAATACTTGCAAAAACAGGAATAAATCCCGACACAAGAGTGAAGGATTTAACAGAAGACGAGGTAAGCAAGCTTCGTGAAGTTATCGACGCAGAATATACGGTTGAAGGTGATCTTCGCCGTCAGGTTGCGCTTGATATCAAGAGATTGATGGAAATTGGTTGTTACCGTGGTATCAGACACAGAAGAGGTCTTCCGGTACGTGGCCAGAGAACAAAGACAAATGCAAGAACCAGAAAAGGTCCTGCTAAGACTATAGCGAATAAGAAGAAATAATAAAGGAGGGAGTAAGCTAAATGGCTAAAGCAACTACAAAAAAGACTACACGTACAAAGCGTAGAGTTAAAAAGAATATTGAAAAAGGCGCAGCTCATATCAGCTCAACATTTAACAATACAATTGTTACAATTACTGACTTAGCTGGTAATGCAATTTCTTGGGCAAGCGCAGGTGGCCTTGGCTTCAGAGGCTCTCGTAAGAGCACACCATATGCGGCGCAGATGGCAGCTGAAACCGCTGCAAAGGCTGCTATGGAGCATGGCTTAAAGACAATTGAAGTATATGTAAAAGGTCCCGGTGCCGGAAGAGAAGCTGCAATTCGTGCGCTTCAGGCAGCAGGTCTTGAGATTAATATGATTAAGGATGTTACTCCGATTCCTCACAACGGTTGCAGACCGCCGAAGAGAAGAAGAGTTTGATTCTTTATATTGATGATAGGAGGAAACGCATATGGCTAGAAATACGCAGCCCATTCTTAAGAGATGCAGAACATTGGGCATTGAGCCTACTGTTATGGGCATAGATAAGTCAAGCAATAAAAACCCTAAGGCTACAAGAAGAAAGCAGAGCGAATACGGTTTACAGCTTACAGAAAAGCAGAAGGTTAAGTTTATATACGGTATTCTTGAGAAGCAGTTCAGAAAGTACTATGTAATGGCTACAAAGAGAACAGGCATTACAGGTGAGATGCTTCTTCAGATTTTGGAATCAAGACTTGACAACGTTGTTTACAGATTAGGTCTTGCTAACACAAGAAGAGAAGCAAGACAGCTTGTAACACACGGTCACATTCTTGTAAATGGCAAGCGTTTGGACATTCCGTCTTACCTTGTAAACCCCGGTGAAGTTATTTCTGTTAAAGAGAAAACAGCAGGTTCCGACAGAATGAAGGAAATCGTTGAGAAGAATTCTTCAAGACTTGTTCCCAAGTGGTTGGAAATGGACAAAGAGACTTTGACAGCAAAAGTTGTTACCTTAGCAGCAAGAGACGATATCGATTACGAAGTATCTGAGCACCTTATCGTCGAGTTGTACTCCAAATAATAAATTTGAGTTTTATTTTGGATTAATAAGGTATATTAGCCCGTTAATTCGGGTAAGGAGGGATATTACATGATTGAGATAGAAAAACCCAGAGTGGAATGTGTTGAAGTGCGTGAAGAGGAGCATTACGGTAAATTCGTAGTTGAACCCTTAGAGCGTGGATATGGAACAACCCTCGGAAATTCTCTTAGAAGAATATTGCTATCTTCTCTCCCCGGCGCAGCCGTTAATTCTGTTAAGATTGACGGAGTTTTGCATGAGTTCTCAGTTATAAAAGGCGTTAAAGAAGACGTTACTGAAATCGTGCTTAACATAAAAAGCATTGTTGCCAAGCTTCACTGTGATACACCTAAAACTGTATACATTGATGCTCAGGGCGAGGGAGTAATAACAGCGGGAGATATTAAAGCTGATTCCGATGTTGAGATTTTGAATCCCGATTTATACATTGCTACGCTGAATTCTGACGCTAAGCTTAATATGGAAATTACACTTTCAAAGGGCAGAGGTTATGTTGCTGCTGATAAAAACCGCGAACAGTCTCAGCCTGTTATCGGTGTAATTCCTGTTGACTCAATCTACACACCTGTTAAAAAGGTTAATTACAAGGTTGAGCCTGCCAGAGTTGGCGCTGTTACAGATTTTGACAAGCTTACAATTGAGGTTTGGACAAACGGCACACTTAAGCCCAATGAGGCTATAAGTCTTGCTGCCAAGATTATGAGCGAGCATTTGTCATTGTTTATCGACTTGTCTGACGATGCTAAGAATGTTGAAATCATGGTAGAAAAAGAAGAAAGCAAGAAAGAAAAAGTGCTTGAGATGACGATTGAAGAACTTGACTTATCAGTTCGTTCTTACAACTGCTTAAAGAGAGCAGGTATCAACACTGTTGAGGACCTTGCCAATAAGACAGAAGAAGATATGATGAAGGTAAGAAATCTAGGAAGAAAATCGTTAGAAGAAGTAATGAACAAGCTAAGCGCATTAAACTTGGCTCTTCGCAAGGAAGAGGAATAATTGCGCAAAACAGTAGATATGCTTAAAAGGAGGTAATAGATATGCCCGGTACAAGAAAGTTAGGTCGTCCTACCGATCAGAGAAGAGCAATGCTTAGAAATCTTGTTACCAGTTTTCTGGAGAACGGTCGTATTGAGACAACAGTTACACGTGCTAAAGAGACAAGAAGTATGGCAGAGAAGATGATTTCCTTAGGAAAAGATGGTTCTCTTCATGCAAGACGTCAGGCTTTGGCTTATATAACAAAAGAATCTGTAGTAGCAAAGGTGTTTAGCGAGCTAGCTCCTAAATATGCTGACAGAAACGGCGGATACTGCCGAGTTATTAAGGTTGGCCCCAGACACGGTGACGCTGCTGAGATGGCAATCTTAGAATTGGTTGACTAATTTAAAAAAACGTCTGTGATTTATCACAGGCGTTTTTTTGTTTCTTGACTTTTTTATTTTGCGGTGTTAAAATTAAAGTGTAATATTATGGAAAGGAATGAAAAGAGATGACAGAAAACTATTCCGAATACGAATATTTATCACTGCTTGCAAAAAGATATCCGACTATTGCCTCAGCGGCAACGGAAATTATAAATTTGCAGGCTATTTTGAACTTGCCTAAAGGTACAGAGCACTTTATGAGTGATTTGCACGGGGAATATGAGGCGTTTTTGCATATATTAAAAAATGCTTCGGGTGTTATAAAGAATAAAATTCATAATGTCTTTTCAAACACTCTTTCAAAAGCGGAAAGAGATTCTCTTGCTACACTCATTTATTATCCCGAGCAGAAGCTTTCTCATATAAAGAAAAACTGCGAAAACCTTGAAGACTGGTATAAAATAACCTTATACAGGCTGATTGAAATGTGCCGAAGCACAAGCTCGAAATACACTCGTTCAAAGGTTAGAAAGGCACTTCCAAAGGATTTTGAGTACATTTTAGACGAATTAATTCACACAAATGATTTAAGCTCTGACAAGCAGGAGTACTATAATCAGATTATTAAGACAATTATAAAAACTGACAGAGCAGATGCTTGCATAATTGATTTGGCAAAGCTTATTCAAAGATTTGCTATTGACCATCTTCACATAATCGGAGATATTTTTGACAGAGGTCCCAGAGCTGATATAATTATGGATGAGCTTATGCGTTATCACAGCGTGGATATCCAGTGGGGAAATCACGATATCGTGTGGATGGGTGCTGCGGGTGGCAGCGAGGCATGTATCGCAAATGTTATAAAAAACAGCTTAAAATATAATAATTTTGGTGTTCTTGAAGATGGCTATGGTATAAATACCAGACCTCTTACTACATTCGCGGTTGAAGCATATAAAGATGATGAATGTCTTTTGTTTATGCCTAAAAACCCCGAAAATGTTGACACGGGTACGGAAGATGCAGTGTCAGCAAAGATACATAAGGCAATAACAATAATATTATTTAAGCTTGAGGCGCAGGTTATAAAACGCCATCCCGAGTATGAGATGGACGGCCGTACAATGCTTGATTTTGTTGACTATAAAAAAGGCACAATTACTATTAGCGGCAATGAATATAAGCTTTTAGACACAAGCTTTCCGACAATTGACCCCGAAAATCCCTTTGAGCTTACTGAGCAGGAGAAGGATGTTGTTGCAAGGCTTAGACAGTCATTTTTGCACAGCGAAAAGCTTCAGGCCCATGTTAAGTTTTTATTTTCAAAAGGAAATATGTACAAAGCGTATAACAATAATCTTTTGTATCACGGATGCGTTCCGCTTGAGAAAAACGGAGACTTCTCAAAGGTAAGAATCTTCGGCGAGGAGCTTTCAGGAAAAGCCTTTGTTGACAGAGCTGAAAAGGCCGCAAGATGCGGATATTTCGCAAGCGGCAAAGAAAAACAAAACGGACTTGACTTTTTGTGGTATCTGTGGTGCGGAAGTAAATCTCCATTGTTTGGTAAGGATAAGATGGCGACCTTTGAAAGATGTCTTATTGAAGACGAGAAAACTCATAAGGAAGAAAAAGATTCATATTATAAGCTTATTGAGAATGCCGAGGTTTGCGAAAGAATTTTAAATGAATTCGGGCTTACTGAAAAGGGAGCTCATATTATAAACGGTCACGTTCCCGTTCAGATTAAAAAAGGGGAGAGCCCCGTTAAAGCGGGCGGCAAGCTTTTGGTTATTGACGGTGGTCTTTCAAAGGCGTATCAGGAAAAGACGGGAATTGCGGGATATACTCTTATTTATAATTCCTATGGTCTTGTGCTTTCATCTCATGAACCGTTTGAATCTGTTCAGGCTGCGATTGAGTATGAAAAGGATATGCATTCCGAGTCTGTGATACTGGAAAGCTCTCTGACACGAAAGAAAGTTATGGACACTGATATAGGTAAGCAGCTTAAGAAAAATATTGCCGAGCTTGAAAAGCTGTTAAAGGCTTACAGAGAAGGCGTTCTTACAGAAAAATTTTAATTTTAAACAAAAACAGATGCATTGCATCTGTTTTTGTTGTTTTATTTGCGAAAACTTAATGAAATTTGAAAAAATCACTTGACAAACAGTGCAAATTATATTATAATAGTTAATGCTGATTGAAGTCAGCAAAATATATCTGGGTGTGGCGCAGTTTGGTAGCGTGCTTGAATGGGGTTCAAGAGGCCGGGAGTTCAAGTCTCCCCACTCAGACCAAAAAAAATCGTATCCTTTGGGATACGATATTTTTTTGTTTAAAACACCATACCATAAAATATATAGCAACTATACTTTATTTAATTATTTAAAATGCACTAAAATTGTTTTATAATATAGTGTATAAAATGAAGGAGGTTAGTTTTTTATGATTTATGGTGTGGCACTTCTTGCCGGCTGTATGTTTATAGGCTCATTTGTCGGAAATCTGTTAGGACTCTGGACAGGGCTTAACTCCGATATCGGTGGAGTTGGATTTGCAATGATTTTACTCTTGCTTTTAACCAACTCAAAAAAGGTGAATAAGCTTTTGCCTGAGGGATATGAGAAGGGAATTAATTTCTGGAAAGAGATGTTTATCCCGGTTATTATAGCTATGTCAGCATCACAAAATGTTGTAAGCGCTCTTGATGGCGGCGTTCTTGCTTTGGTTTTAGGTGTTGGAATAGTTGTTATTATGCTTCTTCTTATTCCTGTTTTTAATATGTTTTCGCCAAAGGAAGACAAAGGTGAAGTGAAGGAGGAGGTAGAGAAATGAAAGCGTTAGCAGATATTATCGTAGGTTTATTTACAGACAATGCATTTGTTATGTCATTTTTGATAGTAGGCGTAATTGCTATGCTTGCCAATGTGGTTTCAAAGCTTACGGGTGGCAGAATTCACTCATCTGCAATTGCGATATTTTTAGGCCTTGTTCTCGCTTACATAGGCGGAAAAGTGACAGGCGGCTCAAAGGGCTTGGCTGATGTTACGATTTTTACAGGAGTAGGAGTTCTTGGTGCTTCCACACTTCGTGATTTTACAATTGTTTCAACCTCTTTTGGCGCAAAGCTGTCTGAAATTAAAAAGTGCGGTCTTGTAGGCGTTATTGCACTTCTTACAGGTGTAGTGCTTACATTCATTATTGGCGCTTTGGTGGCTTTCGCATTCGGATATCGTGACGCTGCCAGCGTTTCCACTATTGCGGCAGGCGCAACTACCTTTGTAGTAGGTCCTGTTACAGGTGCGGCAGTAGGAGCAGATTCGGCAGTTATTGCAATTTCTATTGCAGTAGGCGTATTTAAGTCTATCTCAGTAATGCTTATTACTCCCATATTAGCAAAGAAAATCGGACTTAACACTCCCCGTGCAGCAATGGTGTTCGGCGGTTTGATGGGAACAACCAGCGGAACAACAGCCGGTCTTGCAGCAACAGACCCCAAGCTTGTGCCCTATGGTGCAATGACATCTACATTCTATACGGGAATGGGTTGTCTTCTTTGCCCGTCAGTATTATATTTTCTGGTAAAAATATTCTTGCCGTAAAATAAAAAGTGACTGTTTTAAAACAGTCACTTTTTATATTGTTATTTATGAGTTTTCAGCATTTGTGTGAAAAGCTGTACTGTGTTTGAACTTGATTTGTTAGTATAAATATAGGAATCTCTGTATAAACCATCATCGATTTTTAACAGAGCGATATCGGTGCTGATTTGGTTTTCCCATGAAATTTCAGGGAAAAATGTAACTCCAAGCCCCAGTTTTACATAATTTTGTATGTACTTGGGGTCATCACATTCGATTATAATATCCGGATTTAGTTTCTTTTGTTCAAAGTACGTATCTGTACATCGCCTCAGGCTACTGCCTTTGGGCATGCAAATAAACTTTTCGGCATTCAGTTCGCTAAATGAAACATTTTTTTTCTTAGCCAGCCGACTGTTTTTGTGTGTGGCAAGAAAAAGCTCCTCGCGAAGCCAAAAATATTTATCAAAATGGTCTGTTTCTATATTCAGGTCTGTAACTATAATATCATATTTATTGATATGCAACGGAGAAATTGTTTCCTGGTGTTTAATATTAATCGAAATTTTGGGATATTTAGTTATAAATTCTGATATTGTATTCGTAACATTTTGCCTGTTCGTAAGTATAAGCAATCTCAATTCGCCAAACGGAGTTTGCAATAAATCATAAATTTCTGCTTTTGCTTTGTTAAACAAATTTTCGGATTTTTCAATAGCATTCAATAATATTTTACCATATTCATTAAGGCTTATTCTGTTGGCTGTTCTGTCAAAGAGGGGAACGCCTATTTCATTTTCAAGTTTTTTTATACTGGCTGAAATGCCGGAGGTGGGAACCATAAAATGTTGTGCGGTATGCGAGAAATTTTCGGTTTTAGCAGCATGACTAAAATATTTTAATTGTAATATTTCCATAGTATAACTTCCTTTCTGCTGTATTTTATATATGCTACTATTATTATACTATACATTTTAAATTATAGCAAATATTGTAATAAATTATATGATATTCTAAATGGATAAGGGGGTATAAAATAATATGATAAATGCAAATCCTTTATTTGATAATGAATTTCTAAATAATTTATTTAATAATAAATTTGAGTTTATTCCAGAATTTCCAGGCGTAACAACGATGGCAGGTTCTAATAAAAAAACTGAATTTGATCTTCTTGTAGTTGATAAGTTAACACAAGAAAAAACATTAATAGAATTTAAATACAATGAATTTAATTGTTACTTAGTAGCAATATATGATCCTTCAAGAATAAGCGTTGTTACAAAAGAAAAACTTGCAAACAAACAAAGTGTTGTTATTAACGCTATTTTAAAAAATAATGATTTTAATTTACTCATCGCAATCCCCCAAAACACGATAATTAATATTATATATTAACGTTATTTTACCACATTCGATTTATTTTTACAAATAAATTTTATTTAGATCTTGAGAAAAAGTGTATAAAAGATTTATTTGAAAAGTTGAAAAAGTAGTTTAAAAATGATTCTTTAGTGGTGTATAACGAGCCTAAAATTATTAAGGGCTTGTTATTTTTCTGCGCTTCGATTTTTGCTTTTTCGTAGGCTTCCTTTGCATACTTATTTACATTTTCGGTAGCCTTTTCGCTGATGCGTGCAGGGATGATATGTTCACTCATACCGGGAACATATTTTGATTCAAAATCGTAAAATTCACTTGTTGGAACAATTTCGATGATAGGATAAACCTCAGGGTTATCATTACCTACAACGGGTACGGAAATTTCAACACCCGACACAAACTGTTCTGCAAGCATAATGTCGCCATATTTGAAAAATTCTTCA